>JABMSB010000030.1 GCA_013202205.1 Candidatus Omnitrophota bacterium | reverse complement strand
AATTGGGTAGTTTGGGGTATACTTGAAGTGACAATCAGGTAAGTGCGGTTATCTCTAGCACGAGAAAGGCAAACCGCCTGAAAGGGTGGGACGCAAAGCCGATGAACCTAAGTTCGCGTAAAGCGAATATGGTGGTCAGGCCGCCGAAAGTAGGGATTTTTTATTGGCCTCATACCTTGTAACGAGGTGGAGGGGCCGAGGGTAAGAAGCGATCCCATCCTTTCAAAGTGTTAATGAGAGGATGGGATTTTTAATTTGAAGGGGGTGAGACAAATGGACAGAATGACTGGACACGCGCACAGGGTGATAACGTTTCTGGACAGGGCACAGGTAGACTTCCTGGACCAACTTGGTAAGGACGCCCTTTTCACCACCGGATCAAAGCTTTCGCGCACAAAGATCATACAGGCGATGGTGGATGCGTTGATGAAAGCCAATATCAGCGGTAAGGGAGTAAGTTCTGACAAGGAGCTCGAGAAGAAGATAGTCAGCATGCTGGATTCTACACACGCTGCCTAAGAGGGCAAAGCAAAATTTGCCTAATGCCGGAGGTGTAAGATGGTTAGGGTTACGGTATGCTTATGGCTGGCCGTGATGGTATTCCAGTTTGTTCTTCAGGCAAATGCTGAAGGTACTTCGATGCCTCAGTGGGGTGCGATGGGCGGAATATTTACAGGATCCCGGGGTATTGCACCCCAACATAGCGCGGCAGAGACCTACGGCCAGATCAAGAAGGTATACGAGCATAGGTTTGTTCCTGCCACTGTAAGGATGAGGGACGATTATCGCATGAGTGACCTCTTTGGTGAAGAGATGAAGTGCAGAATCTACCTAAGAAGGAAATTAGAAAAGGTTATGGAAGGGCAGATATAAATCCGGAAACGGGAAGGGGGGTGAAATTAGATGAAGAGATGCAAAAGGCGTAAGCGACGTACTCGCAAGGCTGCAGCCATCGCTATTATCGGTCTTCTGATAATCGGCATGGCACAACCGGCGCAGGCGGCAAACGCGGGAGATAAGCTCTACAGGGGTATCGTAAACATGGGTACCTGTGTTTTGGAAGTACCGAAGCACATCCATGAGACCTCCAAGGAGCACAACCCGTTTGCAGGTTTGACTACTGGTTCAGCTAAGGGTAGTGGTTATGCGTTAGCAAGAGGTGGTGTAGGATGCATCGAAACAGCAACATTCCCATTTCCCAAATATGAACCGATCATGGAGCCGGAGTTCGTATTTGGCAAGGAATAAGTATCTGCCGACCAACGACGGGTGGCGGCTATCCCGTATAAGGCTGGTTCGCCACCCGAGGGGGTTAAAGCGATGTATAAAAAAGATCATGCTTCCGATAATTTAATTATAAATAAGATCTCATACACCGTCTTACATAGAATAGACTGTGAAGGCGTCACTTTGGGTAAAAACGAGCTCTATATAACCGTGCTTGGCAGAACAGGCAAGATGACCTCGAAAGATCCACAACCAAAGTGTTACATTGAACATATATACCTTGAAGAGGATAGAGAGCAGTCTGGATAGATGCTATGAAAACGGAGAAAAAGATACTTATTGTGGACGATGAAAGTGATGTCCTCGAATCCCTAAGCTCTGTATTGGGATCCAAGGGATATCATGTCCTTACGGCCGGGGATGGCGAGGCCGCCCTAGAATTGGTCCGTTCAAATGATCCCGATTTGATAATTTTGGATATAATGATGCCAAAGATTAACGGTATCGATGTATTGCATCAGATAAGACATGAAGCCAGATATGGTCGGTGGCGCCCTGTTATAATATTCACGGGCCGAGGTGATTTTGATGATGTCAGCAAAGGATATAAAGAAGAAGCAGATTACTATATCGTTAAACCTGCCCCCCTCAAGAAGGTCGTTGAGGGGGTAGAGATAATGCTCTCCCTGGCACCTCTACGAAAAAAATAAACCCCTCTAAAAATTTCTTTCATATCATCTTGATATCATGGCAGTTGTATTATATAATATTAAGTTATCATGACTGCCAATAAGAGCAAGGTCTACTTAACAAAGACTCAAGAAGATGAATCACACCAATCTGTAGAGGCCAAACTAAAAGGTCTCATAAAGAATGGGGGGATCCTCTCGTCTATAGAAAAAGGGGATTATGTTGCGGTAAAGATCACCGTCGGCGAAAGAGAGAACACCTCTTATATTAAGCCAAAATATGTGCGGGTTATCGTCGAAGAGGTAAAGCGCCTAGGGGCGCGGGTTTTCCTGACCGATACAAACGTTTTGTACCATGGCAAACGCCAGAACGCGATCGACCATCTTGAGACCGCACACAACCATGGGTTTACTCTGGAGAATACCGGGGCGCCACTCATAATTGCTGATGGCCTTCTCGGTAGATCGGTGAGGGAGGTCGAAATAGATAAAGAGTATATCAAATCTGCCAAGATAGCCCTCGTTGCCCTGGAAGCGGATTTTATATTGGGAGTCTCCCACTTAACTGCCCATATGCTGGCCGGGTTTGGCGGTGCGATCAAAAATATGGGGATGGGATTTGCCAATAAGGCGGGTAAGCAGATCCAGCACTCCTCAATTAAGCCAAAGGTAAAGAAGGGTGCTTGTATTGCCTGTGGCCTCTGCGTTTGCGAATGTCCGGCAGGTGCCATTGCGATAAAGGCCAAAACCGCACACGTAGATCCGAAAACCTGTATTGGTTGTGCGGAATGTTTGATCGCTTGCAAATTCGATGCGCTGACCATCTCATGGGAGACCGACTGCGCCGAATTACAAATGCGCATGGCAGAATATGCCTACGCTGCTATTTATGATAAAGCCAAAGCAAAGAAATGCGCCTTTATAACTTTTGCCACCAACATAAGTGCTGAATGCGACTGCATGGATGGGGAGTATCCCATCGTTGCGGATGATGTGGGCATACTCGCATCTGAGGATCCCGTCGCCATCGACAAGGCATCTTTTGATTTGGTGGTAAAACAGAAGGGATTTGATCCTTTTAAAAAGAAACATCCTATAACCCATCCCGAGAAACAGATTTTGCATGCCGCCAAGATAGGCCTTGGCAGCGCGGAATATGAGCTGATTGAGGTATAATCTATGCGCCGGATTAAGATTGCGATCATAGTATTTGTTATAATAGCCGTTCTCAGTTTTTCTATGGCCTGGGCAGCCTGGCACTGGATAGAATCTTTTGTAACGAACAAAATCGAGGAGTCACTAAGCGTCGGTTTTGAGGTAGGGTCTCTTGAAATAGGTATTATTGGCGGTAGATTATCCCTTCATGAAGTTAAACTAAAAAATCCCAGGGGATATGAAAGGGAATACATGGCCACCGCAAAGGATATCTATTTAAATATAAGCCTCTTATCGCTCTTATCAGGTCGCGTGGGGATCGATTCGGTCATTATCAATGAGCCTGTGCTATCCGTAGAGAAGATAGGAAGCCGTGTAAACACCTCTGGTATCTTGGTGAAATCGGAGTTGGGTGGCCTTGGTGAGAGTTCAATAAATTTATCTGCAAAAGGAACTGAAAAATCTTTCTATATAAAGTCGCTTAGGGTAACCGGCGGTGAGGTCGCTTATAGTGACGCCCGGCTTAAGAGGATGAGGGCGAGGATCCAATTGGAGAAGGTCAACGCCAATATCGTCAATATCGCTTATCCTGCACCATCCGGTGAGTTGCTGACGCGTATAAAAGTAGAGGGTACTCTATACCCCTCCGGAGCATTTTCCATAGAAGGAAGGGGAAACTTCGCACCGAAAAAGGCCACCTTCGATCTGGACACAACCATAAGAAATGCATACTTGCCATATTTCTACTCAATTTATGTAACTAACCCTACGGCCCATATAAAAAATGGCTATATAAATATCAATTCCCAGGCTGAGTGTAGGGAAAATGAATTGCTGGCCGATCAGTATGTTGAATTGGAAGATCTGCAGATTACGGCGATGCCCGGTTATGACGAGCCTTATATCCTAGGTCTTCCGGCAGCGGATGTTGTCAATTATT
>JABMSB010000029.1 GCA_013202205.1 Candidatus Omnitrophota bacterium | reverse complement strand
CAAAGAGGGGGTTTGCAGCCCCCATTAGACATTGGCTCAGAAGGGATCTAAAATCTTATCTCGGTGAAGTGCTTCTTACCGGTGAACCGCAGATAGGCAGGATCTTTGACATGGATTATGTAGAAAAGATTGTGAAGCAGCACGCGGACGGCACAAGGGATTATAGCCACCACCTATGGCTGCTATTGATGCTTGAGTTATGGTTCAAGGAGTTTGGGGGATAGCGTTTTATGGATCCAAGGTCACTTACTATATTTCTACCGGCGTATAATGAGGAGAAGGGCATAGACGGCGCGATATCGAAGATCCTCCATTCGATCGAATCGATCGTCGACGATTATGAAATACTTGTCATAAACGACGGCAGTACGGATGGTACCAGAGAGAAGGTGTTGATGTGGCAGAAAAAGAATAATCGAATAAGGCTAATAGACCATAAAGGCAATCTCGGCTACGGCGCAACCCTAAGGACCGGATTTAAGTCTGCCGGAAAAGAATTGATATTATATACCGATGCTGATATGCCGGTAGATCCGAACGAGATCAGGAACATCCTGCCGCACACTAAAGAACACGATATGGTTGTTGGCTATAGAGTGGATCGAAAAGATAAGTTATGCCGATTCATCTATTCTGCGATATATAACTCTCTCTTAAAAGTCCTTTTTAAAATACCCGTAAGGGATGCGAACTTCTCTTTTAAGTGTATACACAAAAAAGCGCTGAGCAAATGCCGACTTGGGGCGAGGAGCGTTTTTATAGATGGGGAGCTTTTGGCGGAGGCCGTCCGAAGCGACCTCAAAATCAAAGAGATCCCCATCGCCTATAAGCCGCGCGAGTATGGTAAGTCCAATTTCGACAGTCTTGGTGCAGCCTTCTTTACACTGAGAGAGCTAATAGGTTATCGCCTGCGGCGCTTCCTGCGCAAGAGGGATTGATTATGCGAAAAGAAGAGTATATACACTATTATAAGATCGAGAATGATTATTGGTGGTTTAAGGGAATGAGGAGCATTTATCTGCGATCCTTAAAAAAAGCATACAACGGTAAAGGGGGATTACGCATATTAGATGTAGGATGCGGAACGGGGCGCACCATGAAAGATCTCGGGCAGCTCGGTGATGTTACAGGAGTCGATATCGAGCCGCTAGCTCTGGAATTCTGTAAAAGTAGAGGCGTAAATAAAGTCACCCTTAGCGATGGAAAGAGGCTGCCTTTCAAAGACAGACTCTTCGACCTTGTAACATTATTTAACATCATAGAGCATGTCGACCAAGAAGATGAACTCATGAAAGAGGCGAGTAGGGTTTGCGCCGATAATGGGAAAATCATCGTTACTACTTCCGCGTTTAATTCTCTATGGAGCAAGCATGATATCGCAAATGAACACAAAAGGAGATATACAAAAAGGACTCTTCGGGATGTTGTTGAAAAACGCTTCCGCGTTGAAAGGATGACATATACAAACTGTCTTCTCTTTCCGCTGATATGGGCAGGGATCATGATCTCCAATCTTTTAAACAAAGATATGCACGAGCCATCGGATGGGTTCTATGATATACCCAAATATGCGAACAAGGCCTTAACAGCCATATTAAGGATGGAAGCCATCCTTTTGCAGAAGATCAATTTTCTATTTGGAGTTTCACTTCTATGCATAGCACAAAAAAACCACAAAAGCGATTGATCGTCAATGCTGACGATTTTGGTCTAGACCCCGCCATAAATCACGGGATCATAGAAGCCTTCAAAAACGGTATTGTAACGAACACCTCTCTGGTGGTATGTGGTAAGGCACATGATGAGGCAATTGAACTAGCACGAAAACACCGGCTAGGTGTAGGTATCCATTTAGCGCTTAATGAGGAGAGCCCTATATTGCGTAGAGATAAGATCGAGACCCTTATTGGCAAAGACGGCAGGTTTTTTGGTCTTTCGAATTTTTTAAGACGTTTCTTTCTCCGAACCATCGATCTCAAGCATATATATTCAGAATTTGAGGCGCAGATCGAAAGATTTACAAAATCCGGGATAGAACCAACGCATCTTGACAGCCATAACCATGTACATATTTTGCCGGAAATATTTGATATTACGCTTAAGCTTGCCCGAAGATTCGGCATACCGCGCATAAGACTTTCAAGAAATTCCATGGCGACTCTCCTCAAAACACGCAGATATCGTCGAGGGGTAGCGGTGATGGGGTTGTCGACGCTTGCAAATATTCAATCGCGAAAGATAGGGCAGTATAAGGTACGTACACCGGACCGCTGTTGTGGTTTAATAGAGAGCGGTAGGCTAGACGAGAGTCGCCTTAAGGATATATTAAATTCGCTACTCGTTGGAACGAGTGAGTTGATCTGTCATCCGGGGATTGGTACCGCGGGATTGTCCAAGAAGTATAGGTGGGGTTATTTTTGGGGCGACGAATTAAAAGCCCTGACAAGCCAAAATACCAGATCATTAATCGATAGGCTGGGCATAGAATTGATACAATATGACGCGATTTAATTTCAAAGTCTTAAGACTCTATAAAGATGTTCCATTCGGGTTTAAGCTGTATACGCTAATCAGATGTGCCTTCTGCTCATTTGACGAGATTGAAAGATACGTCCCTAAAAGATGCAATGTGCTGGATGTTGGCTGCGGCCATGGGATATTTGCAAATCTCCTGGCGATAAAATCTGAACGACGCCACGTTATCGGCATGGATATAATCAAAAAGAAGATCGAAGTTGCCAAATCCACTATATCAGGGCGAAAGAATATAGAGTTTGAGAAAGGGGATTTTTGGAAAAGCACAGCCCTTAAAAATATTGGCTGTTTTACGCTTATAGATGTGTTATATTATATTCCTTTGGATGAAAAAAGAAGGCTGTTGCAGCAACTCTATGATAATCTGCCGGCAGGCGGAAAGCTGGTCATAAAATCGATATATGAGTTTCCGCGCTGGAAATACTGGTGTTCGGTCTTTCATATGTCAGTGATAGACAAAGTAATTCACAAAGGGCTTGGGAAGAATACTTATTTCATGACTCGAGGGCAATATAGTTCGCTTTTGGCTGATGTAGGTTTCCAGGTAGATTTTGTAGATATCAACAGAGGATACCCTTATTCGAATTGTCTCTATATCTGCACTAAATCGAAAAAAGGAGCGGGTGTAAACGAATAATGGCAAAGGTCGCTTTTATACAATCATTTTGGTTAGAGAAACTGGGTATCATGCATATATCCTCTATGCTTAAGCGGCATGGCCATCAGACCTGTATGGCTATATACGATAAGAAGAGCATACGTAAAAAACTCCTCGCATTTAAACCGGATATAGTAGGTTTTCAATGTACCACCGGGATGCAGGGTTGGGTCTACGAGATGGCTCGTTTTGTCAAAGAAGAGATCGACAAAAAGATCCTTGTCTTGGTAGGCGGGGCTCACCCGACCTATTTCCCCGAGATGATAGATAGAGAGCATATAGATCTTATCTGCAGGGGTGAGGGGGAGTACCCCACGCTGGAACTTGTCAGACGTCTTGACGCCAAAAGAGATTTTACTGATATAGAGAACCTGTGGGTGAAGCGGGAAGGGAAGATTTATCAAAACCCGATGCGTCCGCTGATAGAGGATCTGGATGGTCTGCCATTCCCCGACAGGGAGTTATACGAAGATTATAAATTTATCCACGCCGCCCCATATAAGCACTCTATCACTTCCAGGGGCTGTGCTTATAATTGTACATTCTGTTATAATCATACTTATCGGAACATGCATAAGGCCGGCGGCAAGTATGTCAGACGGAGGTCTATCGACAACATCATAGAGGATCTGCAGGAACAGAAAAGAAAGAGCAACCTGGAAACGGTTCTATTTCTGGATGATAATTTCAATCTAGTCAGCAGGGATTGGTTCTTCTCGTTTTTGGACAGATATAAACGAAAGATCGATCTGCCATTTTTCTGTTCCGTGCGGGCAGATTCGCTCGACGACGAGATGGTCAAAAGGATAAAAGAGGCCGGATGTTACTGGATAGAGATGGGTTTGGAGGCCGGCAATGAGAGGTATCGCAACGAGGTGCTGAAGAAGAACCTGAAGGATGAGGATCTCCTAAGGGCCGGTAGCCTATTACGCAGATACAAGATAAGTTTTGATACCACGAATATGATTGGACTCCCAAATGAGACGGTGGAGGACGCGATCTACGGTCTTAAGCTGAATGCGCGCATAAAACCCGATGTGGCGTGGTATTCTATATTTCAGCCTTACCCCAAGACAGAGCTGGGAGAGTACTGCTTAAGTGAGGGCCTGGTTGAAAGGCTGGATCGCGATTCGGTCAAGGCCCAATTTCATACAACCAGCCCCCTCAACCAAAGCAACATAAAGGAGTTGGAGAACCTGCATAAATTTGCGCATGTCGCGGCAAAGATGCCTTTTCTTTTGCCTCTCATAAGATTGCTGATTAAGCTGCCGCCAAATCCACTTTTCCTTTATTTTCAAAGATTTACATATCTTATCTTTTACCATACAAAGTATAACCGTATCAATTTGCGGCGGACCGTTGAAGAGACGTTGGTCGCTCTGAAATACTACCGAGATAAGGGGTAATGCGTGAAGTCGCTACTTTTGAGTAGGTACAGTGTACTGCTAATCTTATCTCTGGCATTATTGGTGCGCCTGGCGGCGCTATTTGTTGTCGATAGCATTTCTCACCCTGAGCTATGGGAGTATGAGGAGATCGCGAATAATTTGCTTGAAGGAGAAGGGCTTCATTTCACATTTATGGGCGTAAGATACCAGAATACCGCCATGATACTGTATCCTTTGATATGCGCCGGTATATATCTTCTTACTGAACACAGTTTTCTTGCGGTCAAGTTTTTTCAAATAGCCATCTCTCTCCTTGGGTGTTTTATGGTCTATAAGATTGCGGCGCGGATATTCGGTAATAAGGTAGCTATAGTCGCCTTGGCCCTGGTCTCATTCCATCCCGGGTTAGTCGTCTTTTCTGTAAGGCTGCATGCATTGACGCTGGATATTGTATTATTCGCCATGGCGGTCTACTTTTTTATCTTACTCCTGGAAGGCAAAGAGGTTGTTAAGTACGGTTTGCTGGCAGGGGTATTTATTGGTGCTGCCATGCTTACGCGTTCGACGATCGCGTTAACTATTCCTATCGCTATGACAGCCTTATTTGTTAAGATGAAAAGCACTGACGGCAAGCTTATACGATCACTGCTCAGTATGTCGATAGGAATATTTATTATACTGTCACCCTTGTTTATACGCAATAATGCAGTTTTTGGTAAACCGTTTATTTTGCCAAACGATTCCGCGCCTAATTTCTGGGCCGGAAACAACCCGAATAGCGTCGGGACAGGGAAGGTTTTGGATGGTAAAAGTGTTTTCACAGCCATGCCGCGTGACCTACGCAAGAGAATCGAAATGGCTGATGAGTTTGAGCAAAGGGGCTTATTTTACGGCGCAGCATATGATTTCATCAAAACTAATCCGCAGGACGCCCTTAAACTCTTCTTCAGGAAATTTTACTATTTTTGGTGGGTTACGCCTACCCAGGGCCAGGACTATCCCATTGCCTGGTTTAAGTTATATAAAGCGTATTACTCTTTGGTCGCAATAGCGGCTATGGTGGGCCTGTCCAGGGGGATAAAAATTCTCTCTGGCCATAACAAAGAAGCGCTTTTTGTGGTACTCTTATTTTGTCTCACAATAGCAATAGCTCAATCCTTGTATTGTGTCGAAGGCAGGCATCGTTGGTCTATTGAACCTTTTATACTGATCTTCGCGGCAAACGGGGTTACTACTATAAAAGAGAGATTATTTTCAAGAGGTTCTTATGCTTAAGAAACAGAATATAATCTGCATCTCCTCTATCGACTGGGATTTCATATGGCAGGGCCACCAGGAGATAATGAGCGCCTTCGCAAAAAATGGTAATAAGGTGATCTTTATAGAGAATACCGGCGTACGCACCCCCGGCATAAGAGACTTCTCCCGCATCAAAAAGCGGATCAGGGACTGGTTCAAGGGGATTAAAGGCATAAGAAAGGAGTCGGAGAATCTCTATATATTCTCACCGCTCGTTTTGCCATTTCCATATCTCCGACTTGCACGGTGGATAAATCGCCGCTTGATCTTATCTGTATTGGAAAGATGGATGAATGTGGTGAATTTTGATAATCCGATCGTCTGGACATTCCTGCCAACCCCGATAAGTCTGGAGATCGCCGACCATGTCAGGCGTAAGCTCCTCGTATACTATTGCATAGATAATTTCGCTGTTAGCTCACCCTCTGCTAAAAAGATAAAGAGATCAGAAGAGCGGTTGATCAAAAAAGCCGACCTAGTTTTTACAACCTCGCAGGAATTGCACAAGCACTGCAGTGTCCATAATGATAGGGTCTATGATTTCCCATTTGCTGTTAATCTAAAAAGATTTGAGAGGGCAAGAGATGAAGATCTTCATAGGCCTAAAGATTTAGAGACCATAAAATCTCCTATAGTTGGCTATGTGGGAGGTGTTCATAAGTGGATAGATCAGGATCTTATAAAAGAGGCTGCGATAAGCCATCCTAACTACTCCTTTGTCTTCCTTGGTCCCTTGCAGACAAATGTTTCCTCCTTGTCCAAATTAAAGAATGTCTATTTTTTGGGAAAGAAGGACCATGCCGATCTGCCCGGGTTCATAAAATATTTCGACGTTTCCATAATACCGTACTTGATTACTGATTATACGAAGAATGTCTATCCAACCAAGTTAAATGAATATCTCGCATTGGGCAAGGCCGTTGTGTCGACGCCACTACCGGAGGTAAGAGCATTTAATGCCATATATAGAGATGTTGTTTATATCTCTGAGCAGGGCAGCGGAAAGTTCAGTGACGTTATAGAAAGGGCTTTAGCCGAAGACAATGCAGCATTAAGGGGTAAAAGAGTCGAGGCAGCTCGCCATAATGGCTGGGAGGCCCGAATAGAGAAGATGAGCGATATCGTAGAGGAAGAGGTCAGGCTCAAAGAATTGGATAAAGAAGCTCAGTGGAAAGAGGGTCTTTCGAGTTTTTACAAAATTGCTCGAAAGAAGGCATTACGATGCATCGTCATTACCCTCGTTCTTTACACAACATTTTTTAGGACGCCCCTTATCTGGTTTTTGGCCGAACCCTTGAAGATTTCCGATCTGCCTCAACGTGCAGATGTCATCGCGGTCTTTGGGGGCGGCGTGGGTGAAACGGGCAGCCCCGGGAAGAGTACTATAGAGCGATCTCGTTATGCCGTAGAGTTGTACAAAGAAGGGTATGCGGATAAGATCATATTCTCATCGGGTTACTCTTATAAGCACAATGACGCTGAGAATATGCGGTTATTTGCAATCTCTATGGGGGTTCCGGAGGGTGCTATTATCTTGGAGAAGAAGGCCAACAGCACCTACGAAAATGTTATATATGCAAAAGAAATTTTAAATAAATACTCATATCACTCTGCACTAATAGTCTCATCGCCCTATAATATGCGTCGCGCGGCGATGGTCTTTAAGAGATTCGGTGACGGACTGAAGGTTCTCTACGTGCCTGTAAAAGACCCTCAGTTTTATGATAAGGGCAAGGTTGTCAGGCTCCGGCAGATTAGAGCGATTCTTCACGAGTATTTAGGAATAGTCTACTATTGGATAAAGGGATACGCCTAAGAAGTGAGCGATATTGAGATGGCGAGGATTGTTACCGAGATCGAGGTTTAAGAACGGAAATCGATAAAGAATATAATTTTAAAAAGGTGTGCATGAAAAGGTTTTTATCGTCGGAGCTGTTCTCTTCCATTATCTTGTTTACGGTATGTATGATCTCATCTGTCGCATCGGCGGATATGGGTATTGAGGTGCAAAATTCGGTAAGATGGGATTTATCAGATACGGAATCCGAATATTATATCCGTTTAGACACAAGTCCCAAGAACAGAAAGTTATTTGTAGCTCAAAATATCGATGTTATGCCGTTTGTAACCGCTAAGTACCATTTCCAGCAGTCCAATTTTCATAGGGTTGCCTTAGGTGTTGAGGCGCGTCTCCACCTCACCGATTGGCTTTGGTTTGGTAATGCGCTCGCCTTTGAGCGATATACGACAAAACCCAACGCGCCTGAATTTATCGTTACCCTGGATGCGGAGCTTCCGCTGGTAGCTGATACCTTCTGGATATATTTGCACGATGAATATTTCTTTGACTTCCGCTCAGAACAGGGCGAGGAGAACGATTTAGCCATAGGTGTCAGATACAATATAAATGATCGATTAAGGCTGCAGTTAGGTTGGTGGCATGTAGATAGAATACACGACTTTGACACAGATATGCTTGAGGTTATGTATATCTATAGGTTTTAACACAGGCCAAGGAATATGCGATGGAAGTTATGGTAGTAGGCCCTGGTACAGGGGAGGGTTCCTCGATAGCTACCCTGTGATCGACATGATATCCTGGCTTATATAGAAAAATTCTACGACGGACAAGTCCTTTTAGCTCAAGACGTTATCAAAATCACCATTTGAGGTATGTTAAGATAAAAAAAGGTAAGTTGACATCTTGACAAATTGGGTAGTTTGGGGTATACTTGAAGTGACAATCAGGTAAGTGCGGTTATCTCTAGCACGAGAAAGGCAAACCGCCTGAAAGGGTGGGACGCAAAGCCGATGAACCTAAGTTCGCGTAAAGCGAATATGGTGGT
>JABMSB010000028.1 GCA_013202205.1 Candidatus Omnitrophota bacterium | reverse complement strand
TTTTTTTTTTATTGATTCTGCGTCCACAGAGATCTACACATATATAAAAGACGGTGAACCTTCTTGCCCATCCGGCGGCAACTATCTATTTGGGCCGATCGGGACGCATCCGCAGGTATCATGTTCGATTACAGACCATGGATTACCAACAAATTAATCAACTCCAAATATAACGGAGATGATCGCTGTGATTTTTTGTAATCCAAAGACAATTTCCTCAAAAGGTTTGACTCTTATAGAGAGTGTCGTATCCCTTATGATACTCTCTATAGTTACAGGTGCCGTACTGGGTACTTTTGTGGTAGGCAGGGTAGGTGCAGCGAAGACAAAACAGAGGATTGTAGCGATGAACCTATGTTGTGCCAGGATGGAGTGGGCAAAGGAGCAATCGTCTGCGACATTGACGGGACTTATTGCCTCAGGATCCACTGAGAGTGACGTAGCGGGCAGTGAACTCATGGAGGAGACTAGGCAGACCCAAGTTGCTTTAGATGGCAATCTGAATTTCATAGTAACAGTTACGATGCAATGGACAGAACAGGCATGGGGTGGTTCTAATACTGCTACCGAAGAACTGGTGTCCGTTATAAACAGATGGGGATCATGATGAGGGGTTTCACCATAGTCGAAATGATATTGGCTCTGGTCTTAGCCGGCTTGCTGATAGCGGGTGGAATCAGTTTTTATATGATGGCGCAGACTGCCTGGAAGGAAGGCGATACGCAGATCAGGCTTCAGCGGTCTGCCAATAATGCCATGGAGGCTATGACACGGGGTGCCGGTAGTTCCCTGGATGTGTGGGGAAGGGCAGGCCTCAGAGAGGCTACTTCCTGGTCTATACCCTCCACTACCCCAGCGAATAGCCAGATCATCTTTATGGACGGAATAGATGGCACGACACGTTCATTTTATCTTCAGGGAAGCGACTTAATCTATGATCCTGACACCAAAGCATCGGGTAATGAGATTGTAATGACAGAGAATGTCACTACTCTACAGTTTCAAAATAGTAGTTCATCGAGAATCGCGATCGCTTTGACGCTGGCAGAAGATGTAGCCTCCAGAACCATGAGCGTGAGTTTAAATACAGAAGTTTTATTGAGGAATTGACCATGAATCAAAAAGGGTTAGTGCTGATTTTAGTTTTGTCTATCACGCTACTTTTGGTAATCATTAGCGCCGTATTTATAAACGTGACAGTACGAGAAGTCAATATGGTGAGGCAGGGCAATGATTCTACGCGCGCTTTTTATCTGGCAGAAGCGGGAATAGAACGTGCCCTGACAGAGTTGAGCCAGGATCAGTCCTATACCGGCGAGACAAATGTTTCTCTAGGGGAAGGCGTATATGATGTTTCTGTAAGTACCGGCTCTATTACTAATACCTTCAATGTAGTTGCGACAGGGTATGTCCCGGATAAGACCTCCACCGGACGAGCAGAGAGGAGTGTGAGTGCGACCGTTGCTGCCTCAGCCTCGATCGATGTGTCGAGTGCGTTAATGACCGGCGGGGCAGTGTCAGTCAGCGGCAGCGCTGATATTGACGGAGGAGATGTCGCAGGTGTAACCGGTGAGGGTTCTATCGTTGTCCAGGGTGATGCAGATGTTGATGGAGATCCGCCAACCACCTACGGTCTATTCCCTACTTTTGAGGAGATATTTGGTGCTACGGAAGATGAGATAAAGTCTATGGCGACGATTTATACAGACCCAAAACCAAATATTCCGGATCCGGCCAATGGCATTACATGGATAGAGGGCAGTGCCTCATTTACAAAGAGTGGTTGGCGCGGTGATGGTATAATTGTAGTTACAGGCAGCTTGACGATGACGGGCGGGGAGTTTAGCGGTATCATCTATTGTAAAGGCGCGATTCAAATAGCGGGCAACGTGGATATAGAAGGGGCGATATTCGCAGCCGGCGCGGTAAGTGTTACGGGCAACGCCGATATAGAATATGATTCAGAGGTTATAGGGAATTTGAACCAGGTTTATCCTTATGCGATAACCAGCTGGAATGAATCGAACTAAACCCATAAATGGATCTTAATATGTTAAAGCATGCAACTACATATGCCGGACTCGATATAGGTACTTTTTCTCTTAAGGTAGTACTCTTGGCGCGAGAGCCGAAGGATCCTGTGCCCACCCTTATTGGTTTCGATCTCCGTGAGATTGGAGGAGGTGTCATCGGAGAGGTCGTCAAGGCCTCATTTGCCAAGCTCGGCTCTACCCCAAAAGCGATCAACATTTCACTCTCAGGGCCTGATGTCATATGCAGGTTTCTCGAGTTCCCCAAAATGAATGACAAGGAACTCGAAAGTGCTGTTAATTTTGAGGTGGAGAGGCAGCTCCCACTCAAACTAAATGAGATGATCTTCGACTATGAGATAATTGAAGCTAAGGGTGAGACAGATAAGACGGGCATACTCCTGGCAGCCGCCAAGAAGGGGATTGTGGAGGAGCGCGTTACATCGCTTAAGGAGGCGGGGATAAGTCCATCCCTCATAGATGTCGATTCATTTGCCCTGACAAATATCTTTAATGCGGCCTCCAGCTTAAGCCCTAAGGAACCCGCAGAAAGAATAGTCTCTTTAATCAATATAGGCGAGACGTCAACATTGCTAAACATATTAAAAGGCAATGAGCTATTATTTACGCGGGAGATCGGTCTTGCCGGTAAGGGGATTACGGAGGAGATATCTCGAAAGTTGGGAGTTGACTTATCCGCAGCATTGAAGATGAAACATCAGCCTCCCACTGAAGGCGGAACAGAGGTAGCGGGGATCATGCGCAGCGTCTTAGGAGATCTTATTGAGGAGGTGAAGCTTTCCTTTGAATATTGCGAAAACCAGTATGGCCGTGGTGTAGACGAAGTCTATATCAGCGGCGGGACTTCTAAGGCGAACTTGGTTGCGGAGTCTTTCAGCGAATGGCTTGGCATACCGATTAATAGGTGGGATCCGTTCGCCGGCATGAAGATGGCCCCCGGAGTTTCAAAAGAGGAACTGAAGGCTATATCGGCAGAGTTGGCAGTAGCAGCAGGACTGGCCCTGAGGACAGAATGATATGTTGAAGATCAACCTACTACCCCCGGATTTAAAGAAGAAACAGATCCCTAGCCTTAAATGGCAGAATCTGGGGAAGATGATGAACTTTTCCTTGCTGCCTGTGATAGCCGGTGCCGTAGCCTTTTTGATGATACTGCAGATCTCCGTAATGATGGTTTTGGCTTACAAAAGAAAGGTGTTGGCGTCTTATAAGAGCAAGTGGGAAATAGTTGCTCCCGACATGAAGCAAATTACCCGGCTTAAAGACGAAGTAGATGGGATGGAAGGCGCCATGGAGGCTATTGGTGATTTAGCAAAAGGGAGACTTTTGTGGGCGAAGCTCCTAAAGGGTCTTAGTGATTCTTTGACACCGGGAGTATGGCTGACGAAATTTAAGGTGTCAGAGATTTTAGGGGAACCCACGGAAAGGGCAACAGTACGCAACCGGGATGAGACGACAGAGGAGGCCCCGACTCCTAAGAAACGTATGCTCATATTGAATGGTTCGGTTGCAGCACGAAAGGGTGAAGAGACGGCTTATGTCGGGCGATTTGTAGATAGCCTTAAGAGAAATGAGTACTTCTTCGATCCATTTTCTGAGATAGAGCTCGATTCTATAGAGCGCAGAAAGATGGGCGAGGTAGAGGTCATGGATTTTGAGTTGATATGTCGATTTAAGGAGTAGACGGTTATGGTTGGATTGGAGAGCATGAAAAATATAGGTGGTAAAAAGAAAGAGGTTATGCTGTTGACCCTACTTTTGGTAAGCATAGCCTGTATCCTATATATTACTTTTATAATTCAGCCTTTGATGCATCAGATAGGGGAACTGAATTCAGAATTGTCTGAGACGAAGAGCAGTGTCGAAGAGGCCGAGAGCGCTATTACCAGAGAGCCCTTACTTCGGAAGCGAGCAGGGGAACTGCGCACTCAACTAAAAGATTATTCGGGTAGATTTAGCATCGAAGGCGAACTCCCGGTGCTCCTGGAGACGCTTTCCGAGCTCGCCATAGATACCAAGGTGAAGATCGTATCGATACGCCCAAAAGAAACCCCGGATACAGAGTCGAAAGAGATTTACAGGGAGGTTCCGATAGCCATTGAGGCAAAATGCGGATATCACCGGCTGGCTGCTTTTATCAATCGACTGGAGAATTCCGAGACGATATTCAGGATAGACGACTTATTTATAGCCGCAGATCTTGACAGCGCACGAGAGCATGATATCAAAATTGTCTTGAGCAGTTTCTTTCTTAAAGAAGGGCAGGAGGGTCAAGGGAAAGAGGTGCCAGATAAATTATGAGATGGATAATTATTATAATTTGTGTTATAATTTCTCTGTGCATAGAGTCCTCATCTTGTGCGCAGGAAGCGAACCGAGATTTGGAATTCATTTATCAAGCCGAGGGGAAGAGGGATCCGTTTATTCCCTTGGTGGCTGCTGGGATGAGGATGGTCGAAGGGTTGGGTATGGTTGAGACGATAGAAGACCTGACCCTGGAAGGCATAGTCTTCGATCCGGGAGGCAATTCAGTAGCTATAATAAACGGTGTTATCCTAACGGAGGGAGGAGTGGTAAATAATTTGAGGATAAAAAAAATAGAAGCAGATAACGTGCAATTGTATTTAAATGAGATGGAATATAGACTCCATTTAATCAAGGAGGGGGGTGAGGAGAATGAGATCTAAGCTTTTCTTGATGGCCCTTTCAATGTTTTTAGCAGTCTTTATGCCATTATCTATCATATCGGTAAAGGATTTGTCTGCGCAGCCAGAGGACTTGGTCTCAAGTGCTACCATGGCAATTTCAGAGGCTATGGCGGAAGTAGAGGTTCTCACTTCCGAAGCCCAAGAGGATGCGCGGGATGAAGGTGCGGTCGAGAAAAACAACGTCACCATGGATTTCAAGGACGCGGAGATAACGAGCGTACTGCGCCTTCTGTCATTTAAAAGCGGTGTTAATATCATTGCTGGTCCGGGGGTAGAGGGGCCGGTTACGATACGTCTTAAAGATGTATCGTGGGATAGGGCGCTCGATGTAATACTGAAGACATATGATTATGGTTATGAAAGGGATGGGAATATAATTACCGTTATACCTATGGAGAAACTGACAGAGCAGAAGCTGAAAGAGAAGGAATTGGCAGAGGTGGAACCCCTCGTTACGGAGGTCTTCAGATTAAAGTACCTGGATGCCCAGGATGTCCTCGATATGTTGAGTACTCAACTTTCCTCCAGGGGCAAGATATCTGTCCTGCAGACGAAGGTACAGAAGGGGTGGGCCTTCGGGTCCACTGGTGCTAAGGGCAAGGCCGGACAGCTGGAGAAGAGAGCCAGGGAGGATCAGGAACCTCCATCGAAGGTGCTCGTCATCAGCGATATTACTGCTGTTATGGAGAAGATGCGAAGGGTCGTAGCCGAGGTTGACCTCATACCCCGTCAGGTCTTGATCGAAACACGGATTATGGAGGTCAACAGGGATAAGTTAAAAGATTTCGGCATAGATTGGGGTACAGGTCGCTCAGGTGCCCAATCCGGAACTGTTACGGGTACACCGTTTGGTAAGTCGGGCGGAGAGGCAACATCGACGCTGGGAGGCCAGAGCCTCGGTTCAGTAGTGGAGCCTGCCGTATTCGGCCAGAAGGCCACATCTATTACAGGGACCTTTCCGTACAATGCAGGTCTTTCATTGGTCTACAAGAAGTTGACAGGCAATGAATTTCAGGTAATCCTGCATGCGCTGGAGGAGGATGTCGATACCAATATCCTTTCTGCCCCGAAGATCATGACGCTCGACAATCAAGAGGCGACTATCCTCATCGGGAAGCTTGAACCGATAATAAAGGCAGAGGTCTCTGCATCAGAGACATCGAGCACCATAACCCAGACGCTCGACTATTATGAAAATATAGGCATACAGTTAAATGTCCTGCCGCAAATAAGCGCAGATAATTATATCAATATGATCGTACACCCTTCGATCACATCTTTTACTGAGACAAAGACAGCCACCTCTATAGCTAAATATCAAACGGACGAAACTACCAGCACTACCGAGTATCCTATCATACAGGTTAGGGAGGCCGAGACTCAAGTGTTGATGCGCGATGGAGAGACTGTGATAATAGGGGGGGCTGCTGAAGGATGTCAAGAGCGAAGGATGGCACAAGGTCCCGATCCTGGGTGATATACCGATACTGGGGGCGCTCTTCAAGCGTAAGACATATGATACGGAGAAGGTAGACCTTCTCATATTCATTACAGCTAATATAATTGAGTCGGATGACATGGTCGCCAGGGCTGTGAAGATGGAAGATGAGTTCAATGAAAGAAACGAGAAGGTGTTGAAGAGGGGAAAGAAAAAGAAGAAATAAGTTTTTGTAGGGCCTACAGATTATGGAAAAGATTCAAATCGAATTTTCCAAGGTGGGAATAATAAGGTACATTTCCCACCTTGACCTTTTGCGTGTATTTGCGCGGGCCGTCAGGCGGTCCGGCCTGCCGGTAGCCTTGAGCAAAGGATTTAATCCCCGCCTGAAGATATCCTTCGTCCGTGCGTTGAAACTTGGTACTGAGAGCAGCAATGAAGAAGCTGCATTTCAGATAGAGAAGCCTATCAAAACAGAAGATTTTAAGATTCGCCTGGCGAAAGAATTGCCGCCAGGCATAGAGATACAAGAGATCAGAAAGGTTTAAGGATGAATAAAGAGATATTGATAGAAGCGGGACCGAATGAAAATCGTGTTGCCGTGGTGGAAGACGGTATCCTCGAGGAGTTTTATGTAGAGAGGTCCAATCAGCCCCGGCTCGCCGGCAATATATACAAGGCCCGCGTTAACTCGCTCGTACCGGGTATAGGGGCCGCGTTTATTGACCTTGGGCCAAAGAATAAGGATGGTTTTCTTTATGTTTCGGACGCCACAGGCATGCCGTCCGATTTTGAAGAACTCTTAGTCGACAGGGATAAAGATAAACATAAGAAGAGGCAGCCTAAAAAACATTCTTCAATGCGCATAACGGATGTGCTGAAGAAAAGCCAAGATGTGATAGTCCAGATCGTAAAAGAGCCTGTGGGTACCAAAGGGGCCCGGCTCACGACACACATCGCATTGCCCGGCAGGTTTCTGGTATTTATGCCGGAGCAGAAGAACCATATAGGCATATCGAAGAGGATCTCCTCCGATAAAGACCGCAACCGCATAAAGTCTATACTTGGGGATCTGAAATTATCGGACCAGGGAGGGTTCATAGTGCGGACGGCCGCCCGCAACTGCAAAACGAAGGACCTTGCCAGGGAGGCGCGGTTCTTGAGCCGGCGCTACAGAAAGATTATGGATAAGGCTAAGAAGGCACCGCCACCCAGGCTTCTCTATGAAGAAGAAGGCCTTATCCTGCGTATAATCAGGGACTCCTTTACCGAGGATGTTAATGTCCTTTGGGTGAATTCGAAAGACGCGTATCGAAGGATAAACGGCTTCCTGAACAACTTCTCGCCCAGCTTAAAGAGGCACGTCAAACTCTACAGAGATAAGGGGTCGCTCTTTGAGAAGAAGGGCCTCCATAAACAGATAGAGCGCCTTTATAATAAGAAGGTCTTTTTAAAATCGGGAGGCTACATTATTATAGAGGGGACGGAGAGCTTAGTTGCCATAGACGTCAATACCGGCCGCTATACGGGTAAGAAAAACTTAGAGGAGACAGTCTTCAAGACGAACCTCGAGGCGGCTGACGAGGTAGCCAGGCAGTTGAGGTTGCGGGATAGAGGAGGTATAGTAGTCATAGATTTTATAGATATGGAAGTTGAGTCGCACCGCAAAAAGGTCTTTCAGGTGCTGAGCAAGGCTGTCGAGCGGGACAGGGCCAAGACCAATGTGCTGAGCATATCTAACCTTGGCCTGGTGGAGATGACACGCCAGAGGATAAGGACGAACGCAGAAAGTCTGGCTTACAAGGATTGCCCATATTGTAAGGGGCATGGCCAGATAAAGACACCTTCCACACTATCTTTAGAAGCGCTAAGGAGGCTGGAAACATATCTTGCTCAAAACAAGAGGGCAAAATCTGTCAGGATACACGTAAACCCGGAAGTGGCAAGGCAAATTTTGGGTGAGGACAATCCAACCCTTAAGTTGATGGAGAGGGATTTCGGGGTCAGAATTTCTATTATAGAGGAATCCTATTTTCATCCGGAGCAGATAGAGCTAAAGACCTAACAGCTCAAGAGATGGAATAGTCCGTATTGCCATAACTTATTTATTTGTAAAATGTTGGAGTATGGCACATTCCGGGATAACGATCGGGCCCGGTCTCTTTTTAATGGGAGCATGACGGGTTGTATCTTCTTAATACGTAATATGTTAGAGTAAACTGAGGTGTTCCCCTCAAGGGCGTTAAAAGTGCTTGACATTATTATGCTATTATGATATTATTAGCACCCTTAAGCGGAGGATTGAGATTATGTATGTTATAGTTCAAAGCGGCGCAAGACAATATAAGGCTACAAAAGGTGACCTGATAGATGTTGACCGTCTCGACAAAGAGGTAGGTAAGACAGTAAAGCTCGATAAGGTGCTCCTTTCCTGCAGCGGCAAGAAGGTAGAGATAGGAGAACCTTTTATAAAGAAGGCTTTTGTTACCTGTGAAGTCGTTTCACACCTGAGGGGGCCAAAGACGGTCTTCTTTATGTATAAGAGACGGAAGAGTTGCAAGACCAAAGTGGGAAGCAGGAGAGATTTTACAAAGCTAAAGGTCAAGGACATAACGATAGAATAAGTTTGTGTGGACTTGTCAAAAAGAGGTAAGCTATGGCTCATAAAAAAGGTTTAGGTAGCTCGCGTAACGGCAGAGATAGTCATGCGCAACGCTTAGGCGTTAAGCGCTTTAGTGAAGAGTACGTCACCGCTGGCAGTATACTGGTACGGCAGCGAGGGACGAAGTTCATGCCTGGTTTAAATGTCGGGAGGGGCAAGGACGATACGCTTTTTGCCAGGATAGACGGCAAGGTCCATTTCAAGAACCATAGGGTCATCAGTATTATACCGGCTCCATCCCGTACCTGAAACTATACACCCCATAGGCGATAACCCAAAGATATGTTTGTTGACAGCGCAAAGATTGCTGTACAGGCCGGCAAGGGCGGCAATGGTTGCAACAGTTTTGCGACGTCCAGGCTGACAATGAGACGCAGGCCCGATGGCGGAGACGGCGGCAACGGCGGGTCTGTCATCATTATGGCTGATAGGAATATAGCCACCCTCCTCAATTTTCGATATCATCATCACTTCAGGGCAAGCTCAGGCAAACATGGTAGCTCCAACCACATGAGGGGCGCCGATGGAGAAGACTGTCTGGTAAGAGTCCCTCCGGGCACTATTGTTTACGATGCCGGGAACAGCCTCCTTTTGCGTGATCTGACCGTCGACAATGATAAATTCATAGTATGCAGGGGTGGTGATGGTGGCCGGGGCAACAGCAAGAGGCGAATTTCTACCGAAGGCTATGAGGGCGAAAACAAGGAATTACGGTTTGAGCTGAAGCTAATAGCCGACGTGGGTATCATCGGGTACCCGAATGCGGGGAAGTCTACACTTATATCGCGGATCTCCCGCGCAAAGCCTAAGATAGCAAACTACCCCTTTACGACAAAAGAACCGACATTGGGAATGGTCAAGGCCTATGACGGGAGTTTCGTCGTTGCGGATATACCGGGGCTCATAGAGGGGGCGCATGCAGGACGCGGACTCGGCGATAGATTCTTAAGGCACGTGGAGCGCACGCGCATACTCCTGCACTTAGTTGATGTCAGCCTCTTTGAACGACCGGACCCCCTCAAAGATTTTTATTCTCTCAATGAGGAGCTGAGACTTTACAGCAAGGAGTTGATAGATAAACCGCAGGTGATTGTTGCAAACAAGTTGGATCTACCGGATTCGAAGGAAGGATTTGATAGATTCAAAAAAGGTATAAAAGAGAAGGTCTACCCGATATCGGCTGTTACGGGTGAAGGCATAGAAGAGTTAATCGGTGGAATTTACAAGGTGCTAAAGAAGCACAAACTTTGAATACGGGGGTTATTTAAAGATGCGTTATCGAAAGATAGTGATAAAGATAGGAACCAGCGTTATTGCATCGACCTCAACATTTCTTTTGGATAGGAGCAGGATGAGGTCGTTGGTCGATCAGGTTTCAAAGCTGATGAAGAAAGGCCACCAGGTCGTCTTGGTCAGCTCAGGCGCCATAGGCGCCGGGATGGGACTGCTTGGTCTTAAAAAAAGACCAAAGTCATTGCCCGACCTTCAGGCATGCGCTGCAGTGGGACAGGGACAGCTTATGAAGATATACGGGCAGCTCTTTAAGAAGGAGGGCTACCTGACCGCCCAGATGCTGCTTACGCAGGAGGATATGGATGCAAGGCTCCGTTTTCTCAATGCCAAGAATACGCTCATGAGCATCATCGATAGGTCTATCATACCCATAATAAATGAGAATGATACGGTTTCAACGGATGAGATACGATTCGGTGACAATGATCGTCTCTCTGCTCTCGTAGCCGATATGTCAGAGGCAGATCTTTTGATTCTGCTCTCAGATGTCGACAATCTCTTCAGGTTTGACGAATCGGGCAAAAAACCAGTCGAAACGATCTATGAAGTCAGGGAGATCACAAAGGATCTTGAGGCCCTGGTCGTCAAGGGCGCGGGGTGTCTGGGTGTAGGCGGTATGGCGACTAAGATAGATGCCGCGAAGGTCGTGACATCATCGGGTATACCTTGCGTGATTGCAAGCGGCAGAAGAAAAGATATATTGGCCAAGATACTATCTGACCAGAAGGTGGGTACGCGCTTCTTTGCAAAAGAGAAGCGGACTGTTGCAAGAAAACGGTGGATTGCGCACTTCTCAAGGGCCCAGGGCATAGTGAAAGTCGATGCCGGAGCCAAGAGTGCGCTCATTGAGCGTGGTAAGAGCCTCCTGGCAAAGGGTGTGACGGGCATAAGCGGTAGATTCGAAACAGGCGATGTTATCAGGATCGCAGATACCGCAGGCCATGAGTTTGCCCGAGGGCTTTCAAACTATTCCTCATCAGAGATCCACAAGATACAGGGTAAACATACTAGCCAGATAGAGGAGATCTTGGGATATAAGGATTATGACGAAGTGATCCATCGGGATAATCTTGTCCTTTTAACATAACGAGGTAAACAATGAGCACAATTGCTGATGTAGTACGAGTTGCGCAAGAGGCGAAGCGGGCTTCGGCCGAATTGGCGCTTCTGAGCACACAAGCGAAAAGAAAAGCCCTCTTGTTGATGGCAAAGGGTTTGTTAAAAGACACCTCTTCCATCAAGCGTGCCAACGCGAGGGATATAAAAGATGCTGAGGCAAAGGGGTTCTCAGGCGCTCTTATAGATCGGCTGCGCCTGACAGATTCAAGGATAAAGGATATGGCCCAATCTCTTAAGGCGATAACTTCACTTAAGGATCCCGTCGGCTCTATAGGAGAGTGGCGTAAAAGGCCGAATGGACTTCTGATAGGCAAGATGAGGGTATCTATAGGTGTGGTTGGTATCATATACGAATCTCGTCCCAACGTGACGAGTGATTCCGTAGGGCTCTGCCTTATGAGCGGTAATGCGCTCATATTACGCGGCGGCAGCGAAGCGATAAATTCGAACCTGGCGATATATAGCAGCCTTATAAAATCGGCCAAGGCCTCAGGGATTCCTAAGGGCGCTATAGGTTTTATAAAATCGACCGATAGGCGTGCCGTAGGAGTTCTCCTTAAACAAAGAGACCTTGTGGACCTGATCATACCGCGCGGAGGAGAGTCGCTTATTAAGATGGTTGCGGAGACATCACGAATACCTGTTATAAAACATTATAAGGGTGTATGCCATACATATGTCGACAAAGAGGCAGATCTCGATATGGCGGAGGAGATCTCTTTTAACGCCAAGGTTCAGCGTCCCGGCGTATGCAATGCCATGGAGACACTACTTGTTCACAAGAAGGTCGCGAAAGAGTTCTTGCCTTCTGTAGCGAAGAGGTTGCGTGATGCCCAAGTTGAGATGAGAGGCTGCGCGCGCACGAGAAAGATCTTAAAAGGTATAAAGGCAGCAACAAATAAAGACTGGCCCGAGGAGTATCTCGACCTTATCCTCTCAGTCAAGGTGGTCGATTCCATAGATGACGCGATAGCCCATATTGCCTGTTTCGGGTCGCAACATTCAGACGCGATAATTACGGAGGATAGAAGAGCGGCAGATAAGTTCCTGCGTTCTGTCGATTCAGCGGCTGTATATATCAACGCATCGACACGTTTTACCGACGGCGGCCAGTTTGGCATGGGGGCTGAGTTGGGGATAAGTACCGACAGGCTCCATGCGCGCGGGCCGATGGGATTGGTAGAACTTACCACATATAAATACGTCGTCTATGGTGACGGGCAGATCAGGAAATAAGGGGTGTCATGAAGATAGGTGTGTTGGGCGGGACATTTAACCCTGTGCATAACGGACATCTTGTGCTGGCTGAGGAGGTCTGCAAGAAGCTCAGGCTTGATAAGATGATTTTGATACCCACACATCTCCCTCCGCATAAAGAGAATGCCAGCCTTGCCGATGCTAAAGATCGCCACGAGATGCTGCTTATAGCAACCGAAGGACGCGATCTCTTTGAGGTTTCCGACATAGAGATAAAGAAGGGCGGCAAGTCATACACGGTAGAGACCTTAAAAGAGTTGCGCGCCAGCTATGGCGATTCTGCTCAGATCTATTTTATAGTAGGTTCAGACTCTCTTGGGGAGTTGCCTGCATGGAAGAACCTGGACGAGGTTTTGAGGCTTGCAAAGTTTACAGTGGTAAACCGGCCGGGGTTTGAGATGACGGGTGTCCCCGCAGAAACCGAAATCGTAGAGATACCCAGCATAGATGTCTCGTCTACCGAGATACGCCGTCTGGCAAAAGAAGGTGTACCTATAGACAACCTTGTTCCGAAAGGTGTCAACGAGTATATCAAGGAGAAGGGGTTATACTCAAAAGACAGATAGGCGCGATTCTCTTGACAAGTATAATGCGTATATGATAAACTAACATCATCAAATTTTAAAAATGGGAAAGAAAAAAAAGAAGGGGGTATCATAATGCAAGCATATTGTGTGAAGTGTAAGGCCAAGAAAGAGATGCAGGATGGCAAGCAAGTGACGATGAAGAATGGCAGAAAAGCCATGAAGGGCAAGTGCCCGGATTGTGGTACAGGAATGTACTCAATAATGAAAGGCTAATTGCCACGTTTTATCGCCCTTATCAGGTGGAACTATTTCGATAAGGAGCGTAAGGCGAGATAGACTCTAAGGAAAAGGCCGATCTCATTGCGGACGCCGCGCCGGAAAGACGGGCAGAAAATGTTCTTGTGCAGGACATGCGCGGCATTTCTGACATCTGTAATTATTTTGTAATTTGTGATGGAAGTTCCACGCGAAGGGTTTCGGCAATAGCCGATGGGATATCAGAGGAGCTTGATAAGTATAATAAAGCTCCTTTTCATGTGGAAGGTAAGAGAGAGAAGCCCTATGGGTCTTGCTGGATTACAGGGATGTGATAGTACACATCTTCTATGGCACGACCGGGGGCTTTTACAATTTAGAGAGGTTGTGGGGTGATACGCCGCGAAAGCAAGTCAAAGAAACTGAAGAAGTATCTAAATGACATAAAGGCGCTTTATCAGGTCAGTAAGTCGATGACGTCGACCCTGAACTTAGATGAAGTCCTGGAGATGATAGCGACCAAGGTCGCCTCAGCCCTGGGAGCGAAGCTCTGTACCCTGCGCCTCTTTGATGAAAAAGATAGGGTCTTAAAATTGAGAGCGACATCGGCACTGAACAAGACTCTGACGCCACTGATGAAAGATATACCTGTCGGGGAAGGTGTGGCAGGAGGTGTAGCCCTTAAAAAGCGTGCGCGTATAGTAAAGGACCTGTCCCGGTGTAAGGAGTTTCTCCATCCTGAAGTTGCCAGGAAGAAGGGGTGGCGTTCTATGTTGTCGGTCCCGATGATAGAGCGCGATAAGCTGGTCGGAGTTCTTTCCATATATAGCGATAAGGGCGATGCCTTTAGAGCAGACGATAAGGACATATTACAGCTATTTGGCAATCAAGCCGCAATAGCAATAGAGGATACCAGGCTCGCCCTCTACGCGCGTACAGACCACCTGAAGATTATGCGCCTCTTTGCCGGTATGCTCGATGCCAAGGACAACTACACCGAGGAACATTCGGAGCGCGTAATGCGCTACACCCTGGCTATCGCCGATGAGATAGGGTTATCGCAGCAACAGAAAGAGATCTTGCGATACGCAAGCTATCTGCATGACATAGGGAAGATAGGGTTGGATAATGCCATACTGACTAAGCCGGATAAGCTCACCAAAGAAGAATGGGAAGAGGTGAAGAAGCACCCCGAAATTGGTGCCGATATCCTGAGGAAAGCAGGCCTTGTCGATGGGTTGATCCCCACAGTATTATATCACCATCGCCATTATGATGGCCGCGGTTATCCTGAGAAGGGGCCAACAGGCAAGAAGATCTCCATAGAGGCTCGCATATTGGCGGTCGCCGATGCCTACGAGGCAATGGTATCGAAGAGGGTATATAGGAATGCATTATCAGATGAGGATGCACGGGCTGAATTGAAGAGATGTGCTGGCACCCAATTCGATCCCGAAGTCGTCGATATATTCCTTAAGATCTTAGCGCGCCAGAAATAGTAAATTCACTCCCTATATAAGGCTGTTTCCATTGGATGTTTCACAAAAAGAAGAACCACATTATTTCTATAATTTTGGAATCGGCAAAAGCGATAGCCCAACCCGCTCTTGGCCCCTCTGCTTCAGATATATATCTTGAGACCCCCAAGGATAAAACGCACGGCGACCTATCTACAAATATCGCATTCAGGATAGCTAAGACCTTTAAAAAATCCCCCTACATGACCGCGGAGTCAATTGTGGAGGAGGCGAAGAAGCGCCTCAATTCGCATCCCGCATCCTCGGTAATAGATCGGTTGGAGGCCTGTAAGCCCGGCTTCATAAATCTCTGGTTTAGAGATACATTTTTACACGAAACCCTAAAGGAGGTACATAAAGAGGGTGCGAAGTATGGCAGCAGCCGGATTGGCCAAAAGAAGAAGCTGCAGATAGAATTTGTCAGCGCCAATCCCACAGGTCCCCTGACAATAGCCCATGGCCGCCAGGCAGCAGTGGGCGATGCGCTCGCCAGGTTGCTGGAGTTTTCAGGGTTTCGGGTAACGAGAGAATATTATCTGAACAATGAAGGGCTGCAGATAAGATTGCTGGGAGATTCCATAAGGGCCAGGTACATGGAGGCCCTCGACAAGGGGTCTGAGTCAGATTTTCCAAAGGATGGCTATAAAGGAGATTATATAGTCGATCTGGCGCGTGGATTCGCGCGTAAATACAAGAATAAATATACAGAGGATAAATTCAAATCCTCAGAAATATTTTCAGAATACGGCCTCAATGCTATCCTCAAGGAGATAAAGAAAGATCTCCACAGCTTTGGCGTACATTTCGATGTGTGGTCGAGCCAGAAGGCGCTTCGCAAAAGCGGCAAGATAGAGAAGGCTCTAAGGATATTAGAAGAGAAGGGATTGTTATATGACGCTGACGGCGCGAGGTGGTTCGCGTCTACGAAATTAGGAGATGATAAGGACAGGGTTGTAGTCCGGTCGAGCGGTGAGCTGACCTATCTTGCGCCGGATATCGCCTATCACATGGAGAAGCGAAATCGCGGCTTCAAGCGGATTATTGATATATGGGGGCCTGACCACCACGGATATATAGGCAGACTTAAGGCTGCAACGAAGGCGCTTGGATATGAAGATGGGCAGCTCGATATCCTGATATCACAATTGGTAACGCTTTACCAGAAGGGCGAGCCAATATCGATGTCGACGCGTGCGGGTAAGTTTGTAACATTGCGCCAGGTAATGGAGGAGGTTGGCAAAGACGCGTGCCGTTTCTTCTTCATCATGCGCAAGACCGACAGTCACCTCGATTTTGACCTGGAACTGGCCAAGAAACAGTCGCCCGAGAACCCCGTCTATTATATACAGTATGCCCACGCCAGGATCTCCTCGATCATAGAATATGCCAAGAAGGAATTGAAGGGAAAGAGGAGTTCTAAGGCCGACCCTGCGCTATTAAAAGAAGCGGAGGAGATAGATCTTCTTAAGTCGATAAGCCAATTTCCCATGGTAGTGGCTTCAAGTGCGATGGCGCTTGAGCCCTATCGCCTGATACCATATCTAATGGACCTTGCCAAGACCTTCCACAGTTTTTACACCAAACACAGGGTGGCCGTCTCCCAGGAGCCCTCACTCAGTAAGGCAAGGCTACTCCTCGTCGAAGGTGTAAGGATGGTAATTGCCAATGGCCTGAGCCTCTTAGGTGTAACCGCACCGATTAAGATGTAATTCTTTAGTGACTATCATTATTACCCCAACCCAATATGGTTAAATCAAAAAAAGAGAAGAAGATATTTGAGTCGATAAGGTTGTGTGTGGGAGAGCCACTCGATCGAGACGCCCTTGCAGCGGGGTTGTGTGACTATGGGTACCGGCGCTGCGCGAAGGTGGCCGAAGAGGGTGACTTTGCCATGCGCGGCGGCATTATAGATATTTTTCCATTTACGTTCGAATCCCCACTTCGCATCGAGACCGACGTAGATACGATAGGGCTCATAAGAGGATTTGATCTCGTCTCCGGCGAATATCTGGAAGACCACAATATAGTTATACTCCTGCCACTTAAGGGATCTCGCGCTTTTCGTCTTAAAGCCGAGGAAGCCTCTCCGGAAGATTTTCCCATAGATAGTTTTGTAGACTTGGAGCCGGGTGACCACATCGTCCATGTCGATCATGGCATAGGCATCTTCAAAGGCATGAAGAAGATGAGTGTGGCCGGAAAGGTCACAGAACATGTCGAGATTGAATATGCCGACGGTGACAGGCTCTACGTGCCCTATGCGGAGCTTAATAAGATACAAAAGTATATTGGGTTGCACAGGAGGCCCCCGCGCCTGTATAGGTTAGGCGGGAAGCTATGGCGGCAGGCAAAACACCGCGCGCAGAAGGGCATCAGCGATTTGGCAGTCGAATTGTTGCAGTTTCAGGCCAAGCGGGAGCTCTTGGGTGGTTTTGCTTTTTCAAAGGATTCTGATTGGCAAAAACAGCTTGAGGAGTCCTTTCCGTACAAGGAGACAAAAGACCAGGTCACAGCGGTATCTGATATGAAAAAAGATATGGAATCACCAAGGCCCATGGATAGGCTTCTCTGCGGTGATGTCGGCTACGGAAAGACCGAGGTGGCGCTCCGTGCCGTCTTTAAAGCTGTGATGGACAATAGACAGGTAGCCATACTCGTCCCGACCACGATATTGGCCGAGCAGCATTATAAGACATTCTCCCATCGCTTGCGTGAATTTCCGGTGAATATTGCAATGCTAAGCCGTTTCAGGACAAAGGCGGAGCAGATGGCTATAGTAAAGGAAGTCGCGGATGGCAGGGTCGATGTCATTATAGGTACCCACCGCCTTCTCTCGAAAGACGTTTCATTCAAGGACTTAGGTTTGGTCATTATCGACGAGGAGCAGCGCTTCGGGGTCAAGAATAAGGAGCATCTAAAAAGTCTGAGGTTACAGGCGGATGTGTTGACTCTGACCGCAACGCCGATACCCCGGACCCTCTACCTGTCTCTTATGGGCGCGCGCGATATGTCGACGATAAATACACCTCCGTATGGACGCCTTCCCATCGAGACACATATAGCCGAATATAAGCCGTCACTACTACGGCGTGTTATACGCCGGGAACTTGAGAGGAAGGGACAGATATATTTTATACATAACCGTGTGCAGACGATAGAGAAGGTGGCAGCCGAAGTAGCTGCCCTTGTGCCGAAGGCGAGGCTGGCTGTCGGCCATGGACAGATGCCTGAACGCGCGCTTGAGAAGGTCATGTCGAAATTTATGGATGGGGAGATAGACGTTCTGGTATCGACCACGATAGTCGAATCCGGCATAGATATACCAAACGCGAATACGATCATAATCGACCGCGCCGATACTTTTGGTTTGGCAGATCTCTACCAGTTGCGCGGCAGGGTAGGCCGTTTTAAGCGGAATGCCTATGCATACCTCCTCGTCCCGAATATAGAGACACTAACGGCAGAGGCCCAGAGGCGGCTTGAGTCGATGAGGAAGTTTGCTTCGCTTGGCTCAGGGTTTAAGCTTGCCATGAAGGACCTTGAGCTGCGCGGCGCCGGGAATATACTCGGTGATGAGCAGCACGGGTACATCGAATCAATAGGGTTCGACCTCTATTGCCGATTGCTCCGAAATACGGTAAAGACATTGAAGGGCGAAGAATAGACAGGTGGATTGCTCATATTATAAAGACTTGCGGAAAGTGGGTTTTTTGTGGTATATTATCCTCTGTCATATTAACGTGTTACATATAATAAGGAGTAAATAATGCGCAATAAAGCAAGTACCTTCATATGTATCCTTATCAGCCTCTCCATCTTATTCACGGTTAACTCGTGCGCTAAGAAGACGGAGCAGAAGGCGTCGTATATAGCCAAGGTAGGAGATATTGTAATAACTCCCGACCAATTTGAAGCCATGATAGATAGAATGCCCTCCTACATGCAGGAGATTGCAAAGAAGGACAAGGTTCGGATCCTGCAGGAGATTATAAAAGAAGACCTGCTCTATATTGAGGCTAAACGTAAGGGGCTAGAGAATGATGCGGAGGTGAAGAGGCTTCTTGACGAAGCAAAGAAGAAAGTGATGGTAGGCCGTTTGTTACAAGAAGAGGTTGATAACAGGCTTAGCCTGACAGAAGATGAGGTATGGGCATATTATGAAGCAAACCAGGATAAATTTAGGATACCCGAGCGGTTAAGGGCCTCGCATATCCTTGTTTCGACAGAGGAGGAGGCAAACCAGTTGCTGACAGATCTGGCAGAAGGTGGAGATTTTGATGAACTGGCAAAGGCCAATTCGATTGATGCGACAAAGGAGAGGGGTGGCGACATAGGCTATTTTTCAAAAGGGCAACTCGTCCCTGAATTCGAGAAGACATGTTTTGCGCTGGAGCCGGGGGTGATTAGCGATATCGTAAAGACGAGATTTGGCTACCACATAATCAAACTCACAGGGCGCGAAGATGAGAGGATTAAACCGTTCGATGAAGTAAGGGCCGCTATTGAGAAGGAGTTAAATCGCATCAGGAGATCGCAGCTTATGGATCAGTTATTCGAAAGACTCAGAAAAGATATCGCGGTCGAGATAAATGAAGAACTCTTAGCGTCGAGCAGGAATGACGAGGAAGGGGTTGAAGGAGATGTTGATGCAGAATAAGGTTTTTTGTAGAGTTACGCTACTCACCCTCTTTTTATCGATCATGGTCTTCTCCCAGGTCTTTTCGGGCGTGGTCGACAAGATCGTAGTGGTTGTAAATGATGAACCGATTACGCAGAGCGAAATAGACAATAAGCTCCAGCCTTTCTACCAGGAGTACAAGGAAATATATGAGGGTGACGAATTGTATGAACAACTCGATAAGACGCGCAAAAAGATATTGGATGCGCTTGTCATGGATAGGCTTATTTTAAGCGTGGCGAAGGCACAGAATATAGAGATAGATGAGCAAGAGATGGAGAGGAGATTTGGCGAGATCAGCAATAGGTTTTCCTCAGACGAGGAGTTTGAGACAGCCTTATTGTCAGAGCATACTACGATAGCGGAGATCAAAAGCGACTTACGGGACCGCCTGATGATAGAGAGGGCAGTCGAGGTTAATGTAAGCAGCAAGATCACCGTCTCCCCCACAGAGATTCAAAAGTACTACGATGATCGCCCCGAAACCTTTAAGGTCGGAGAGTCGAGGCGCATAGCGAATATAACTATAAAGCCGAAACCGGGAGAGAAGCCCGACCAGATACGCGCTCGAGCGCAGGAGATCGCGGTTTCGCTGAAGGAGGGCGCCGATTTTGGTAAGACGGCGTCACGCCTTTCAGACGGTCCACACGCAAAAGATGGTGGGGATATGGGTTTTATAAAAGAGGGGCAGCTTTTGGCCCGGATGGATGAAGCGGCATTTGCGCTGAAACCAAACGAAATTTCAGATGTAATAGAGACGGGATTTGGCTACCACATACTGAAGCTTTTAGAGATAGAAGAGGCGCGGGTACTTCCGCTTGAGGAAATCAAGGGTAAGATAAAGAATGTTGTTTACGGAGGGAAGATCGAGGCAGCACTCAATAAGTGGGTCGATAAGTTGAAAGAAGACGCATATATTAGCTACAAGTAGCAGCATAAACACACGTATTAAAAAGAAGAGTTTGCGAGCGAACTCTTCTTTTTAATACTTACAACTACTATAGTTTATATGCGACAGAGGGGGAAAGGGAAAGATGAGGAAGCCTGTTATAGCGGTTACGATGGGGGATCCGGCAGGGATAGGGCCGGAGATAGTCCTTAAGGCCATTGCCAAAAAGGGAATCAGGCAGTCTGCGCAATTTCTTTTGATAGGCGATAGCTCAGTCCTAACCAGGGCCGCCCGAATACTTAAATGTAAGAACTATTCTGCAAAGGATATCTATTTGGTCGATTTGGCCGACGCCGGATCGAGAAAATTCTCTTTTGGAAAAACAGACAAGGTGTGCGCAAGAGCAGCTCTCCGATATGTAAAGCTTGCAATAGAGTTTGCAAAGGCAGGCCTCGTAGATGCTATAGTAACGGCGCCTGTAAGCAAGGAGTCGATCCGGTCCGTCGATAAGGCCTTTGTCGGCCATACAGAGCTCCTCGCGCGCGAGTTTGGCGTCGATAAGTTCGTTATGATGATGGCCGCAGGGAATCTTCGCGTGTCGCTTGTAACCAGGCATATGAGCCTCTCAAGGGCCGTCAAGTCATTGAATCAGAAAGATATATATGAGACGATCGTCTTGACGGGTCGATCTCTAAAGAGACATTTTGGAATAAAAGAACCGCGCCTTGCGGTATGCGGGCTTAATCCGCATTGCGGTGAGGGTGGTGAGATTGGTATTGAGGAGAAACGAATTATACGCCCCGCAGTCATGAGGGCAAAGAGATCCCTAAAGCGGCTTGTGGGCCCGCTCTCTGCAGAAGCGGTCTTTTATGATGGTTACAGAGGTCGATATGATGCGCTCATATGTATGTATCATGACCAGGCACTTATTCCATTTAAGATGGTAGCCAGAGATAGAGGTGTTAATATAACTCTCGGCCTACCCATTACAAGGACCTCTCCCGACCATGGTACGGCATTCGATATAGCCGGTAAGGGTGTTGCCGATTCGGGTTCTATGGAAGAGGCCATCTTCTTAGCCGCACAATTGTCACGATAGAAAATATAAAAGAGATAATTATGGAGAAAGCGATAGAGAGTTCCTTTAGAGCCAAGAATTTAATCAGGCGCTACGGGATTCGACCACGACGGAGACTGGGGCAGAATTTTCTGATAGAGGAGCGGACCGCCCGCAAATTGATACAGTTGGCCGGCATAAATAAAGATGATGTGGTCCTTGAGATAGGCGGCGGGTTTGGCGCGTTGACGAGGTTACTGGCATCCTCTGCTAAGAAGGTCTATACGGTTGAGGTAGATAAAACATTACATGAAGCGGCCAAAGAGCTCCTGTCAGACCTGGACAATGTAATATACATCAATAAAGACATTCTGGACGTAGATCTAAAAAAAGTTGCCTCAGGCAATAAATTTAAGATAGTCGGCAACCTTCCGTATCGCATCTCGACACCCATAATCACACATCTCTTTGAATCCGAAGACCGAAACCTGATCAGCAATATATTTATAACTATACAGAAAGAGCTCGCGCAGCGTTTGATGGCCAAACCCGGCCATCGAGACAGGGGTGCCATAACCTGTTTTGCGCAGTATCATGCGCAGGTTTCATCACTGGCTACAGTGCCCAAGGGTGTCTTCTTCCCGCAGCCCGAAGTCACATCTTCTTTCATCGAGCTGAAACCTTGCCAATCCCCATCAGTATCCCCGCAAGACGAAGCGCTCTTCTTCTCACTCATCAGGAAGACCTTTGGCCACCGCCGCAAGACACTCTTAAACGGGCTCTCTGAAGATGGCCCATTCGGATTGTCAAAATGCGATGCAAGAGAGATCCTCAAAGCGGCCAAGATAGATGAGAAGAGGCGCCCCGAAACACTCTCCCTGGAGGAGTTTGCTTCCCTGTCCGATCAGATGTATCTCTTTAAGAGCAAATAAGATAAAGATATTATTGATATTATAATATTATATTGACATATATATATACATGTATTATTATGATATGTGTTTATAAACCAATATAGGCGGAGAAGGCAAATGGGCATTATAAAGAAAAAAGATGTACTATATGTGGCATCATTGGCGCGTATCAAGCTCGCGGATGGCCAGATAGAAGGTTTTACAGGGCAGCTGGATAGCATACTCGATTACATAAAACAGCTGGATGAGGTGGATACAGAATCTGTTCAGCCAACAAGCCATGTATTACCTATGGTAAACGTATTCAGGAAAGACGATGTTAAGCCCTCGCTGCCACAGGAGAAGGTTCTCGAGAATGCCCCCGGCAAAGAGGGTTATTTTTTCAAGGTACCAAAAGTCATAGATGGGGCCGAGAAGTGAAAGACCCAAAAAAGCCATATACATTAACAGCCCACCAGATTTCAAATCTAATACGTGAAAAAAAGATATCCATATCCGCGCTCTTAGATTCTCTCCTTAAGAGGATCGATGACGTAGATAAGCGGGTAAAAGGATTCGTCTCTGTAGATAAGAAAAGCCTTAAAGAGCGGGCAAAGGATCTTGAGTCCGAGCCCAAATCTGTTGGCAAGCTCTACGGTATCCCTGTAACGATAAAAGACAATATCTGCGTTGAGGGTGAACCGACCACCTGTGGTTCAAAGATCCTGGCAGGTTTCCGGCCTCCGTACAATGCCACAGTTGTTGAGCGGCTTCGAGGAGAAGGCGCTCTCCTTTTGGGCAAGGCGAATATGGATGAGTTTGCCTTTGGTTCTTCCTGCGAGACATCTTGTTATGGGCCCACACACAATCCCTGGGATCTTGACAGGATACCCGGCGGTTCAAGCGGTGGTTCAGCAGCAACGGTCGCTGCTGATGAGACTATCTGCGCCCTTGGCTCAGATACGGGCGGTTCTATACGACAACCTGCTGCTCTTTGCGGCGTCGTTGGGTTCAAACCTACCTATGGCAGGGTTTCCCGCTACGGCCTTATAGCCTTTGCATCGAGCCTTGACCAGATAGGCCCTCTTACCAAGGATGTAAGGGATTCAGCACTTCTCTTGAATGTGATAGCGGGATTTGATCCAAAGGATTCAACCTCTGCCGAGATAGATGTCCCGGACTACACCACTTTTCTGTCAAAGGATCTTAAAGGGTTGCGCATAGGTATTCCGAAAGAATATTTTGTGAAGGGTGTAGATAAAGAGGTCAATGAAGCTGTATGGAAATCTATAAAGAAGATGAAGAATCTAGGAGCTACGTATGAAGAGATATCCCTGCCGCATACTAAATACGCGGTTGCTACATATTATATAGTTGCGCCCGCAGAAGCCAGCTCTAACCTTGAGAGGTTTGATGGGGTGCAGTATGGTTATCGATCTCCCGAGAAGGACAAGACGGATAGTACGCCGCCGCTTTTAAGGATGTATAATTCTACGCGCAGGGATGGATTCGGGGCTGAAGCAAAGAGGCGTATTATATTGGGGACCTATTCATTGAGCAGCGGTTATTATGACGCCTACTATCTAAAGGCCCAAAAGGTCCGTACCCGTATAAAAGAAGACTTTGACCGCGTCTTCAAAGATTATGACTGCATAGTAACGCCGACCTCACCTACTCCGGCATTCAAGCTTGGTGAGAGGCTGGACGATCCCCTAAATATGTATCTCTCAGATATATTTACCATATCCGCTAATCTTGCGGGTATTCCGGCCATATCAATACCGTGTGGTTTTACATCAAAAGGGTTGCCGATAGGCCTGCAGATAATCGGGAAACCATTTGAAGAGGCCACTCTCTTGCGCGCCGCATACGCCTATGAGCAGTCAACAGAGTGGCATCTTATGAAACCAGAGATCAAGAGAGGTTGAGGATCAATTCAGCATGAAATATGATATAGTCATAGGGCTTGAAGTTCACCTGCAGCTCAACACAAAGACTAAGATATTTTGCGGCTGCAGTACAACCTTTGGCAATTCGCCGAACAGCCAAACATGTCCTGTCTGTTTAGGGTTTCCGGGTGTCTTGCCGGTTTTTAATAAGGGGGTGCTCGACCTGAGCCTGCGGTCAGCCCTGGCGCTGGGCTGTACGGTTTCAAAATTCATCAAATTCGACAGAAAGAACTATTTTTACCCTGACCTGCCCAAAAATTTTCAGATATCACAATATGATTTACCCCTGGCTAAAGATGGTCTCCTTGAGATAGACGTTGAAGACGGATCGCGCAAACGCATAAGGATAAGACGGGTGCACATGGAGGAGGATGCGGGCAAACTGGTCCATGAAAAAGAAGCCAGCTTAGTCGATTTCAACCGATGCGGGACGCCGCTCCTTGAGATAGTAAGCGAACCCGATATCAATTCGCCCGAGGAGGCGTACAGATACCTTACCGCACTTAAAGAGATACTGAGATACCTGGAAGTCTCCGATTGTAATATGGAAGAGGGGAGCCTCCGCTGTGACGCGAATATCTCATTGAAGCCAAAAGGTTCCGAAGAGCTTGGCACTAAGGCAGAGGTCAAGAATGTAAACTCCTTTAAGGCTGTACGCGGCGCCCTATCATATGAAGTCCAAAGACAGGAGGAGCTCCTGTCTAACTCTGAAAGGGTAGTCCAGGAGACGAGGCTATGGGATCCCGATAAAGAAGTTACGGTCTCCATGCGCTCAAAGGAAGAAGCGCACGACTACCGTTATTTTCCCGAACCGGATCTCGTGCCGTTCGTAATCACTGATAAGACCATACAAGAAGTAAGGAGCGCCTTGCCTGAGTTACCACAGGCAAAACGGGCGCGTTTCATCAAAGAGATTGGGCTCTCTGAATATGATGCCGGCGTTATAACTTCTGAAAAGGAGATGGCAGATTACTTTGAAGGGTGCATAAAGTTGTATGATAAGCCTAAGGTTGTGGCAAATTGGCTCATGGGGGACTTTACGGCTGCCCTCAAAGAGAAGGGCCTAGAGTCTATCTCACAGTGCGAGATGGATCCGGCCGATTTTATTGGGATGCTGAAGATGATAGACGACGGATCGATAAGCGGCAAGATGGCGAAGTCTATTTTGGCAGAGGCCATACAGGAAGGCAAGGCGCCCAAAGACCTGGTAAGCGCAAAAGGGCTTACGCAGATCTCAGACAAGCCGCAATTGGAAGATCTTGTCGGGAAGGCCATGGAAGAGAATGGAGAGGTCGTTGAAGAGTATCGTCGCGGCAAGAAGGGTGCAATAGCGTATCTTGTGGGCCAGGTGATGCAGAAGACAAAAGGCAAAGCCAACCCGAAATTGGTGAATGAGATATTGAGGAAAAAGTTAGAAGGTTGACATTTTATAATACTAAGGAGGAGATGATGATTCGATCGCGAGTACTATTATATGTGATAGGTGGATTGTTGATATTGGGGTTAACTGTAGGCAGCGGTATCTGCGCACAGCCAAAAACTGAGAAGGATGATATTTATAAAGAGATAGAGATCTTCTCAGATGCGGTGTCACTGGTTAGAAGCGAATATGTCGAAGAAGCCAAGTCAAAGGATATCATATATGGCGCTTTGCGCGGAATGCTCGCATCGCTAGACCCTTACAGTCAATTCTTGGATCCCGACACCTACAAGGAGATGAAGGTAGATACCTCCGGGAAATTTGGCGGCTTAGGGATCGAGATCTCCATCAAAGACAACCTCCTTACGGTAATAACGCCTATTGCCGATACTCCGGCTGACAAGGCAGGCCTCAAGGCAGGTGATCGTATAGTCAAGATAGATGGTGAGTCGACCAAAGACGTTACGCTTATAGACGCGGTTAAGAAGTTGCGCGGGGAGCCCGGTTCAAAGGTCGAGTTGATGGTTTTGCGCGAGAAGGAGAGAAGGATACTCGACATTACGGTAACGCGCGGCATAATAGAGATAAAATCTATAAAGGAGTCGCGGATTCTTGAGAGTAATATAGGGTATATAAAGCTTGTTGAATTTCAGGAAAATACGCCGGAGGATTTAAGCAAAGCGCTTAAAGCTTTAGAAGATGAGGGGATGGATAGCATAATCCTCGACTTGCGGAATAATCCCGGCGGGTTGCTGGATGTTGCCGCTAAGGTAGCCGATAAGTTTCTTGAAGAAGGCAAGCTGATAGTATATACCAAGGGCAGACGAAAGTCCCAGAATATGGAATTTCGCGCTCACAAGCGGGGTACATATGCTTCCCAGCCATTGATCGTATTGGTCAATGAAGGTTCTGCCAGTGCTTCCGAAATCGTAGCGGGTGCAATGCAGGATAATGACCGCGGTATTATATTGGGAAAGAAGTCTTTCGGCAAGGCATCGGTACAGACCGTCATGCCGCTTGGAGACGGTTCAGCCCTGAGGCTTACTACAGCCAAATATTTTACACCCAGCGGCCGATCTATAATGGGTGAGGGCATAATACCTGATATTGTGGTAGAAGAGGAGTCATATAAGCCCATCGAGAATAAGAAGAGTGAAAATATATTTGAAAAACTGAAGGAATACGCTATCCCCAAGGATAAGAAGAAGGACGAAGGGGAATCGGATACGAAGGCGGAAAAAGAGGATGAAGAAAAGGCAGACGATTCAGAAGGCAAGGATATAGAGCTGGAAGAGAAAGAGGTCTACGATAGCCAGCTCTTGAGGGCGATAGACCTTATCAAAGGCATTAAGGTTTACGAAAAGAAAATATCGTCATAGCACCTTCAGGTGATTAAAAAGGGAGGCTGTATAGTGTTGACTCTGGGCATTGAGACATCATGTGATGAGACGGCGATATCCGTTGTTGACGAAGGGGAGGTTTTATCAGGCGCTATTGCTTCCAGCGTAAAATTTCATAAGGCCTTTGGCGGTATCATACCTGAGATCGCGTCGCGTTCACATGTAGAGTCGATAAGTTATGTATTGAAAGAGGCGCTCGATGAAGGCGGTGTCGCGCTGAAAGATATAGAACTCATATCGGTAACGCAGGGGCCCGGGCTACCCGGGTCTCTACTTGTGGGTATCGCATTTGCAAAAGCACTGGCACTCTCCCTTAGCGTGCCGCTTATAGGAGTAAATCACGTCATCGCCCACCTCTATGCCAATTTTATGAATGGAACAAAGGTTCGATTCCCTTTTGTAGGATTAGTGGTTTCAGGAGGCCACACCAGCCTTATATACGCGGAGGCGGTCGATCATTATACAATCCTTGGCCAAACCCATGATGATGCAGCCGGTGAAGCCTTTGATAAAGTAGCCAAGATCATGAATCTCGGTTATCCCGGAGGGCCGATAATCGAGGAGAGGGCAGCCAAGGTCAAATCAGCCGAGATGCGATTTCCAAGGTCGTATCTGGGTCCAAATTCTTTGGATTTTAGTTTTAGCGGCATAAAGACATCAGTTCTCTACTATGTGCGTGACCACAAGAAAAGAGGCGGTGTCCAATGGCAGAATCAGATAAACGAGATATGCCACGCCTTTCAATCGGCAGTATGCGAAGTGCTGATAAACAAGGCGATAGCTGCCTGCAACAGAAAAGGCGCAGATAGTCTCATGGTCGGTGGAGGTGTCAGCGCAAACGGCGCATTACGCAAAGGTTTAGCCGAGTCCACAGAAGCAGAAGGTATCAGTTTATGGCTTTCTCCTAAGGAGATGTGTACTGACAATGCCAGTATGATTGCCGGTTTCGGTGAGGCTTTATATAAAAAAGGGGTGAGGTCAGCTTTCGACATAACCGCGATACCGGATATGGGGATATAGTAGGGCGCACTTCAGTGTGCCAAAGAGGCGGAGGTGATTATGTTATCATTAGGTGATGTTGCGCTACGTTTGATAGTAGCGATGATACTAGGAGGAGTTATAGGATTAGAGAGGGAGCAGCATGGTAGGGCGGCTGGTTTACGTACACACATACTCGTATGTATCAGCTCAGCGCTTATCATGATGACATCGATTGAGGTTGCCAGGGTTTATGGACAGTCAGGCACTTGTGACCCTTCAAGGATTGCCGCCGGCGTTGTGATGGGAATAGGTTTTTTTGGGGCGGGTACGATCATACGATTTAAGGCGACCGTACGAGGCTTAACAACGGCTGCCAGTTTGTGGACGGTAGCCGCTATCGGACTGGCAACGGGAGTAGGATTTATGACGGCCGCTGTTGTCGTAACGGCCTTAGTCTTAGTTACGCTCGTCTTCTTCTCGCATGTGGAGAAGTGGATGATGAAACATAACTTATATAGAATAGAAGGCCAAAAGGGAGGTGATAGTGATGCGTAGAAGAAACAAAGAAGTGCAGGAAGAGCCAAGGGAGAAGGTATTGGATGTTGATGCAACAATGCAGGGTAGCATGACATTTAAGGATCCTGTAAATTTGAGGATAAACGGCAAATTTGACGGGAACCTGGACACCAAGGGAAGTTTGACGATAGGCGAGAGGGCTGTCGTAAACGCCGATATAAACGGTGAGAACATAACTATCGCGGGAAGGGTCGCGGGGAATGTTGTGGCCACCAAGAGCCTGAGCCTGGTCTCTCCTTCTTATGTCGTTGGGGACTTGACGACACCGGTGCTAAGTGTAGAGCAAGGGTCTGTCTTAGAGGGCCATTGTTCCATGGTCTCCGGAAAGAAGGGCGAGGCGGCACCTGCTCCTTCCTGGATGACGACCGATGAAATAGCCAGGTACCTGGAAGTCGATAGGACGATGGTCGATGAGTGGGCTGCAGGAGGCAGGTTACCGGCTATAAAACGTGAAGATGGCTGGCGTTTCGACAAGACGAAGATCGATGAATGGGTAGCCAGTGAGAAGATAAGGTAATATAAGGGGTATCCTATGAATGAAAAGTTACTTACCTTAAAAGAAGTCTCTGACTATCTGGGGATCAGCGAAGGCGAGATCGAGGAGTTGGTCAATGAAGGAAAGTTTCCCGCATATAAGATAGGCGGCATGTTTCTGCGCTTTCGCAGGGAACAGGTTGAGTTGGCGCGCCAGCGGTTTCTTGTACCCAGCTCAAAGGCTGATGAGCAGAAACTTGCGGATTGGCGCAGTCCGGGTGTGGATGAAGCAGGCGACTTCTTTGAGAAGCTTAAAGATTTTTTATATTTCAACGATTTCTATATAGTCTCAACCCTTGTAATAGCTGCCCTGCTGGTATTCATAGTCACTTTTGTAGGTAAGGTTTAAAAAGAGGTCTATGGTTAAAAGACGAAAGAGGACTCGCCATTCTGCGGTTAAGGCCGGAGGGGTGGTGGATGATTTATGCGCCGGACGATTGAACAAGCAGGAGGTATTACGGTATCTCGAAAGGCTGCCCTATGAAGATGTGGGGTTTGCCAAGATAGACCACCATAGGTGCCTCAGGCGCGGGTTTCCGGAGGTCATATATGCCGAGGGCAAGACCCTCCGGCAGATCGAGATCATATCCGATGCGATATTAAAAAAAGGCGACCCCTTATTTATAACCCGCGCCTCAGAAGATATCTACAGGCGGCTTCGCAGAAAACACAGATCCCTGAAGTACAACAAGCCGGCGCGGGCTATCTACCGCTTACCAAAAGAGAATCGCCAAAAGAAGAGAAGAGGCGAGATCTTAATAATCACAGCAGGTACAAGTGATATACCGGTAGCGGAAGAGGCAAAGGTTACGCTCGACATGATGGGCGAGAGGGTATCCGTGCTTTATGATGTCGGGGTAGCAGGCATACACAGGTTGCTGAAGCAGCGCGGCGTGATAAGACGCGCCGAAGTCATTATCGTAGTTGCCGGAATGGAAGGGGCGTTACCGAGTGTAGTAAGCGGTTTGGTAGACCGGCCCATCATAGCCGTTCCGACCAGTGTCGGATATGGCGCGAGTTTTAAGGGCATAGCGCCGCTCCTTACTATGCTCAATTCGTGTTCTCCGGGAATTGCGGTAATGAATATAGATAATGGTTTTGGCGCAGGCTATTTTGCCAGTTTAATCAATCGATAGAGGCGATATGAAGATATTGCATATAGACCCATTCTCCGGTGTCAGCGGGGATATGTTTTTGGGTGCCTTGATCGATCTGGGCGTGGATGCGAGGGCGTTGCGCGCTCAGATAAAGAGCCTTGGGTTTAAAGGTATAGATATAAGGACGAGGAGCGTATCCCGCGGGAGCATAAACGGCATTAAGCTCGATGTTATCGAGAAGGATAGAAAGAAGAAGGGTGGCCATACAGATCTAAAGAAGATACTATCACGCATAAGGGCGAGCCGCATAAAAGATGAGGCGAAGAGACTTGCCTGTGATATTTTTGAAGCTATTGGTGATGCAGAGGCCAAGGTCCACGGCAAGAGCAAAAGGGACCTGCACCTCCATGAAGTAGGAGAAGCAGATTCCATAGTCGATATAACAGGCGCAGCCATAGCGGTCTCTTCCCTCGGCGTTGATAAGATATATTCGGGCGAGATCTCGGTAGGTAGGGGATTAATCGAGACTGATGCAGGCAGTATGCCTATACCCGCCCCGGCAACAATAGAATTGCTCAAAGGCCTTCCCGTACGCTACTCTGATGAACCCCACGAACTTACTACCCCTACAGGCGCGGCAATATTAAAGACAATCGTAGACAGTTTTTCCCAGCCCCCTCCCATAGAGATTAAGAGAATAGGCTATGGCGCAGGTGAGCGGCAGCTGGAATCGAGGCCTAATCTATTAAGGGCGGTCCTGGGCGATACGAAGGTTTCCTATGAGTCCGATGAGGTAGTAGTCTTTGAGGCCAACGTGGATGATATGGTGCCCGTCAGTTTTGAATATCTTTTCGACAGCCTCTTTGCTGCCGGAGCGCTCGATGTCTATACTACGCCGGTCCTCATGAAGAAGTCGAGGCCGGCGATACTACTAACCGTTTTAGCTGAGAAGGACTTAGAGGATAAGATATCCTCCATAATATTCAAAGAGACGACAACGTTGGGCATAAGGACTCGCAACCAATTGCGCAGGAAATTGAAGAGGACGATATCATCCGTGCGTACGCCTTTTGGCATGGTCCACATAAAATCTGCCGATGGCAGCGGATTAAAGAAACCCAAGATCATGCCCGAATATGAGGATTGCAAGCGCATAGCCAGATCAAAGGGTTTGGCCCTCATGGAGGTCTACGAAGAGGCCAAAAAGGCATACGAAAAGGCGAAGAGATAAGAAGAGAGATATTGAGAAATATGAAAAATTTTGCCGTATTCCTATTGCTCGTTGCGGTATTTATAATAACGGCCGAATCGTCTTCGGCTGATGAGATACGGCTCCGTAATGGCCTGTCCGTCAAGGGGATAGTAGTCGAAGACCATTATGATCGCGTTGTATTGTCAACGCCTAAGGGAGAGGTAAGCCTGCTTAAGGCCCGAATAGAGAGGATCGTATATGATAGGCCTGACAAGAATCTGGTGATGCTCGGCGACATGTATGTGGACAATAACGATTTCGGGACAGCTTTACAGTATTATGCCAAGGCGAAGGAGCTGGTTCCCGACTCAAAAGAGGCCCAGGAGAGGTTTCTACTTGCGCAGGCATCTCTATTTAAAGAAGCGAAATTCAGGGCGCTCGAATCTGTTTCCGGGAGCGCGGCATTGCTCGATTGGGATGAGTTTTTAGATTCGCAAAAAAATGTAAGAGGGCACCTCTCAGAGGAAGAGAAACAACTGGTTGCCGAAAGAATAGGGATGCAGATAGAGAATACAGGCGATGGCCGGGTTATGGTGGTCGATGTCTTGATAGGGTCGCCCGTAGATAAGGCCGGTATCAATAAGGGGGATATAGTAATCTCCGCATGGGGCAGGTCCTTAAGGTATATGCCGGCAGAGGAAGTCGCAAAGATGCTGTCCGGATCAAGAAATCGTGAAATAAACTTAGATATCTCCCGACATATAAACATAACGAAGGACAACCCGCGTATACTCAAGTTTCCAAAATTTATGGTAGGCGCTTCATTCAAGTATGTGATATCAGGTCTTACCGTCTCCGGGGTTGAGACGGGAGGCCCCGCGCATAACGCGGGCCTTTTAGAGGGGGATTATATAGAAAGAATAGACGGTGAGCAGACCCGATATATGCCGATCAAGAAATTCTATAAGACCCTTGCAGCAGCCAAAGATGACGTAGGCCTGACGATTCGCAGGGAAGTGACGGTTTGGGGTAAGGATTAGGTCTCTTAAATCAGGGAGGAGTATATCATGAGCAAGAGCCATAAGATGCGAACAAAATATTTGATGAAGGGCCTATTCCAGTACAAGTTTACGTTCCAGGTGCTATTATTCATACTCGTTGTAGGGGCGGTCTCGATCTATACGGTATATCACACGAGCTTCAGATTTTTGGCCAGCCGCCTCCAAGGTATCTACCCGCAGGGAGAGCTTCTATACATGCTGAAGACCGCGAACATGATCCTGATGCAGCGCTTGGTCTTTTTGATCCCGGTGGTTATTATCTTCGGGATCCTCTTCTCACACAGGGTCGCCGGTCCGTCATTCCACATAGCGAGGTTCTTAAGAGAGGTTGTTGCAAAAGGGGATTTTAGCAAAGAGATCCACCTAAGGAAGAGGGATGAGCTGAAGGAGATTGCCGCGGCCATAAATGAGATGACGCTGAAACTGAGTGCGGTTATAGGCAGCGGCAGGAAGTCGGCAGAACTGATCAAGGTCGAACTGGAAAGGCTGGAGAAAGACTTCGGCAGCGGTAAAAATCCCGCCCAGCTCAAGACGACCTTATCCAAGATAAGGGGAGATCTGAAGGGCATAGAAGCTTTAAGCGATTGTAAAACGAGATCTGCATAACTATGTGGCGCAGGCTTAAGCCTGCGCCACTATAATAAGAGATTTACACCATGAAAAAAGAGAAGAGAATAAGGGATGTGGTAAAGTCCATAGGCCTTCTTACAGAGAAGCAGCTCAAGCAGGCCTTAGAGGAGCAGCACCGCACCAGGGAGAGGTTCTCTGACATACTGAAACGCTTAGGGTTTATAAGCGGTGAAAATCTCAACGATGTAATCGCATCCCATTCAGGTATTGTTCCGGAGGTGATGGCGAACCTGAAGATCCCGCAGGAGGTCATCAGCATACTACCGCCACTTATAGCCATAAAACATAGGCTCGTTCCCACAAAGTTGGAGGGAGATCTCCTTACGCTGGCCACAGACGATATATTGAACCTCCTCGTCATCGAAAACCTGGGGGAACAATTGAAGCGTCAGATCGATATTGTCATATCTTCCAAGGCAGAGTTAGACCATTGTCTTGAACATTATTATGGCCTGAAGGAAGAGGCGATAGATAATGTCGTTGAGAGCCTTGAGGTAAGCGATGCGGAGGCTAAGAGCGCTGCCAGGGAAGCCGAATCGACTCCCCACGAAGAGGAAGAGGCGCCTATCATCAAACTCGTCAGCCTTCTTATAATGGAAGCCGTACGCGCCCGCGCCAGTGACATACACGCCGAACCTCTTGAGGGTAAGTTCAGGATACGCTATAGGATAGACGGTGTGTTGCACGAGGTCCCCGGTCCGCCAAAACGCCTTCAGGGTTCTGTTATCAGCAGGATAAAATTGATGGCAGGGATGAATCTCGCCGAAAAACGCCTCCCTCAGGATGGCAGGATAAGATTCGCGCTTCAGGGTAAGGAGCTTGACCTCAGGGTATCGACCCTTCCGGCAGTATATGGCGAGAGTGTCGTTATGCGCCTACTCGATAAGTCGAATTTTGCGCTGGGACTAAAAGAATTGGGTTTTTTAGAGGATGATGAGGAGAGATTCAAGGCACTGATTAAATTGCCCCATGGCATATTACTTGATACAGGACCTACCGGATCCGGCAAGACAACGACGTTATACGCCTCTCTCAACTATATCAATAAACCCGATAGAAAGCTTATAACCGTCGAGGAGCCTGTAGAGTACCAGCTCAGCGGGGTTAATCAGGTGCAGGTCCGACCCCAGATAGGCCTCACATTTGCCAAAGGCCTCAGGTCGATACTGAGACAGGCGCCTGATGTGATAATGGTGGGTGAGATAAGAGATAACGAGACGGCCCAGATAGCCATACAGGCCGCATTGACCGGACATCTCGTATTCTCTACCCTGCATACCAACGATGCGCCCGGCGCCGTGACACGATTGATAGATATGGGGATCAAGACATACATGATAGCATCGAGTCTGCAGGCAGCGCTTGCGCAGAGGTTGGTCCGTCTGATATGCCCGCACTGCAAGAAGGAATATAAGCCTTCGCAGGAAGAGATAATGGTGCTCGAATCAGCAAACCTTGCTTCAAAGAGCAATGGCCTGCGCATGGGCGAAGGTTGCGAGAGGTGCAGTTTTACAGGGTTCTTAGGCAGGATAAGCATCTTTGAGATTCTTGTCATGAACGATAATCTGCGAGAGTTAATATTGAAGAATGTGCCGACGAATGAATTGCGGAAAGAAGCATGCAAAGCCGGGATGAGGTCGCTGAGGGAGGATGGTTTGATTAAAGCAACCAGGGGCCTTACAAGCATACAAGAGGTCCTCAGGGTGACGCAGGAAGAAAGTATGTAAGGGCAAGAGAAAGGCAATCGGTTATGGGTAGGGGTAAATATCGCCTGCTTGGACAATTACTTTTAGACATGGGTCTCGTAAATGAAGACCAGCTTAAGAGCGCTCTCGAACAGCAGCAACAGAGCGGCAATCTATTGGGGCGCACCCTTGTAGATATGGGATTTGTCAAAGAAGACGATATACTCAAGGCCTTAGGCGCGCAGACAGGCATGGAGTTTATCGAGCTCGATAAGATGGAGCTCGATGATGCTGTCATAGATATGCTCTCAGCGCCACTTGCAAAGACATATCGCATTGTGCCGGTTAAGTTTGACGGGGAGAGCATAACGATCGCCATGAGCGATCCGATGAATATCAACGCGCTCGATGATTTGAGATTCATGCTGAACAAGAATATAAAAGCCGTCATAGCCAGAGAGAAAGACATCGATTCCGCGCTGCATAAATACTATGATTCCAGGGATGAATCTGTAGAAGAGTTATTGGGGGAGATAGAAAAGAAGGTCCCATTGCCAAGGCTTTTGGAGACAGAAGGGGAGATAGCGGATGAATCTGTTCTGCAGGAGTTGGCATCCCATGAACCGGTCGTTCGTCTCTTGAACCTGATCCTGCTTCAAGGGATAAGGGATAGGGCTAGCGATATACATTTTGAACCGTTTGAAGATGAATTTAAGATCCGCTACAGGGTCGATGGTATCCTATATAATATAACGAGTCCTCCTCGGGACCTTAGCCTTGCCATAACATCCCGCATAAAGGTCATGGCAAGTCTTGATATAGCAGAGAGACGCCTGCCTCAAGATGGCCGTATAGCATTAACCATAGAGGGTAAAGGTATAGACCTGCGTGTTTCGACGCTGCCAACAGTCTTTGGCGAGAGCGTCGTCGTCAGGATATTGGACAAGAGTGTCGTTAGCCTTTCTCTGGACCAGGTCGGCGTTGCTGATGATATGAAGGAGTCTTTAAAGAAGATAATCACCAAGCCTAACGGTATAATCCTCTCCACCGGTCCTACGGGTTGCGGCAAGACGACCACTCTATATTCATGTCTCAGGGAGATAAATAAGATAGAGTATAAGATAATTACGACAGAAGATCCGGTAGAATATGATATAGCCGGTATTATACAGGTTCCTATAAGATCCAAGATAAACCTGAACTTCGCAACATGCTTAAGGCACATCTTGCGGCAGGACCCTGATATAATTATGGTGGGAGAGATAAGGGATGCAGAGACCGCCCAGATAGCCATCCAGGCATCGCTGACAGGCCATCTCGTCTTTTCCACGCTCCATACTAATGATGCGCCGGGCGCGATAACCCGCCTTATCAATATGGGTATAGAGCCTTATCTCATAACATCAACACTGGAGGCGGTATTGGCCCAAAGATTGGTTAGGGTGATATGCAATAATTGCAAAGAAGAATATAAGCCTTCCACCAAGGAGTTGAAGGAGGCCGGTATTTTGCCGGGAGACCCGGAGGCCAAAAAGCCTTTCTTCAGGGGTAAAGGATGTGTCCAGTGCAACAAGTCGGGTTACAAAGGACGTACGGGTATATATGAATTTTTGATCATTACAGATAAGTTGAGGCCATTTATAGTAAAACGGTCCCAGACTGCCCATATAAGGGAGGCGGCCAAAGACTCAGGCATGCGGTCATTAAGGGAAGACGGCCTTCTGAAGGTACATCAGGGCATAACCACTATTAGTGAGGTTGCGCGGGAAACGCAACAGTATGTTTAAGGAGTGAGGTTCGGTGGCTAAATACGCTTATAAGGCGGTTGACAAGTCAGGCAAAGAGGTAAAGGGCGAGATCGATGCGGCCAGCGACACGGAAGTGATCGCGCATATACGCCGTATCGGTTGTTTTCCCACGCAGATATCCGAAAAGAAGGGGCGTGCCACAAGCGTCGCTGCGCCCCAGGGCCAGGGGGAAGAGCGGCGTTTCTTCAGCATGAGCATGTCCATACCATTTCTTGGGATAGGCACTGTAAGGTCTAAGGATATCATGGTTCTTACAAGACAGCTTTCGACGATGATAGCGTCGGGACTGCCTTTAGTGCGCGGCCTCAGTGTCTTGCATGACCAGCTGCGCCCCGGGATGCTCAAGGATGTTATGAGGAGTGTCCTTGCCCAGATAGAGGGTGGATCCAATTTTAGCGATGCCCTGGGAAAGTTTCCTAAGGTCTTCTCGAATATGTTCGTAAGTACCGTCAAGGCAGGTGAGGCCGGAGGCGTCCTGGAAGTGGTCCTTGAGAGAATGGCCGATTTCACCGAGAAGAACCACAAGTTAAAGGGGAAGATAAAATCGGCACTTACCTATCCCTTACTCGTCGTCTTTATTGCCGTCTCCGTACTCGTATTTCTCATAGCATTCATCATACCCAAATTCATGGAGCTCTTTGCGGAGATAGGCGCGACACTTCCTTTGCCTACCATGATACTAATGTCGGTATCGGATTTTCTTCGGGAGAGGTGGTATATATGTGTTGCTGTGCTGGTCGCGATAACGGTTACTTATAACATATTAAGCCGCATGAAGCGGATGAGATTTTATATCGACAGGGCGAAATTACACATTCCCATATTCGGCGTCCTTATGCGAAAGATGTCGATAGCCAACTTCTCGAGAACATTGAGCACGCTTACAGCAAGCGGTGTGCCAATACTCCAGGCCCTCGATATCACGAAGGATACTCTTGACAATGAAGTGATAATACGGGCATTGACGATGACATATGAATCTATACGGGAAGGCGAATCTATGGCTGCCCCTCTTAAAGCCAGCGGTGTGTTTTCGGCCATGGTCGTTAATATGGTAGAGGTGGGAGAGGAGACAGGTTCTTTAGAGCAGATGCTCTCTAAGGTCGCGGATGTATATGAGGGCGAGGTGGATGCTACGGTGTCGGCATTGACATCGCTGCTTGAGCCGATTCTTATTGTTACGATCGGAATTATAGTAGGGTTTATAGTTGTCGCGATGTTCTTGCCGCTTATCAAGCTACTTACCGCATTGAGCATTTAATCTGTTATACAAGGGAGGTTTCGATGCAGAAAAGGTCATTCACATTGGTAGAATTGATAGCCGTTGTTGTAATCATCTCTATGTTGGCCGCGCTCGTAATGGGTTCCGCGCAGATAGCGCGCAAGAAGGCGCTTGTATCGAAGGCGCGCGCCATGATCTCATCGCTCGAGCTGTCGATCTCAATGTATCATGCAGACATGGGAGACTATCCGGAAGGTAATGGCGCTACGATGGCATCCCCCAACAATGGTAACGCCCAACTCTATTTAGAGCTTACCACCGACGCCCATTCGCGATATTACGACTGGCAGGGGCCATACATGGAGTTCAACGCCGCTGACATAAGCGGCGGAAAGATAATGGATCCATGGAGCAACCAATACCAGTATGTCGAAAGCCCTATATTGATCGGGAATACGAATAGCTTCAACCTCTGGTCTTACGGCCCGGAAGGTACGGATGCCGAACAGAGCAAATGGAGCACTAATTGGTAGGCGAAATATGAAGACTCTTAAGGGGTTTACATTCATCGAGACGACGGTCGTTTTGGTCATCATCGCCTTTGTTTCGGCCTTCTCCTTTCCTTTCTTTGCCAAATATTTAAATAGGACTAAGCTCGAATCGGCTTCAAGGGATATTACGAGTACGCTGAGGGTTGCCCGCAGTTACGCCATAACGCGGAATGAAGACTATTTTGTGAAGTTCGAATTAGACGGGTCAGGTCTCTATTGGATAGCAAAAAACTTAACTCCCGATACCCCGGAGAAGAAAGAGAAGCTGCCGCAGGCTGTGACATTCCAGGCCGTCTCTCCTACGACAAAAATAATCTTCAATCCCAGGGGTGCTTTAACGAGCGGGATAAATAGTCAAATTATACTACGGCACAAAAATGGTAACGAGAAGTGGATAGATATATATGCTACCACAGGGACCGTCAAGATAAAATGAAGAAGAGATCGTTCACGCTAATTGAGACCGTGATTGCCCTTGTCATACTCACCACAGGGCTTTTGGGCATGCTTGCCCTATTTCCTGTCGGGCTCGATGCTACAAAGCGCGCCGGTATTAATACCAATGCGACGCTTTTAGCGCAAACCACGATAGAGGACCTTAAGAGGCGGAGCTATTCCGATAACTTAGACGCAGACGGGACATTCTCCCCGCCTTTCGCGTATTACGATTATGCAGTTGATGAAACAGCGCTCTCGGGTTTTAAGGATGTCAAGGTCCAGATATGGTGGCCTGCCGAAGACGGGAGTCAGGGGAATAGAGGCAACCAAAAGAGTATCGAGCTGGTCACATATATAGCAAAGTACGAACCATAAGAGCAATCATTACCATTTGAGATAAACTATGAAGGCAAAACGAAACGGATTTACCCTTGTCGAGATCTCAATAGTCATGGCGATACTGGCCATACTGAGCATGAGCCTCTTTACGGTATTCAGGATCAGTACAGACTCCTGGAGAAAGATGGAGGCGAAGCTCATGCTCTACCAGAATGGACGCATGGCCCTTGATCGGATCAGCAGAGACCTCTCAAGCGTATTCATAGAATCATCAAGCAGCATACATTTTCTGGCCTTTGATGATACCATCCTTCCAGATCTGAGGATAAAGACGGGTACTGCCAAAGACGAGCTTTTCTTCGTTGCTTCTCCGTTATCGGACGGAACAGGTTCGGATGTCTGTGAAGTCGGATACTGGCTTCGCGCAAGCGACAATATGCTCATGCGCCATTATGTCAGATCGACCGATGGCGCCGCATACGATTTTGTGTTTGATGACGGTGCGCTCGACATATCTTATCCAATGGCTTCATACATAACCGACCTGCAATTCAAATATTTTGATGAAGCGACCTTAGCCTGGGTCGATACGTGGGATTCGAGCGCGTCCGCAACATTGCCCAGGGCGGTCAAGGTGACGATAAGAGTGAAAGAGGATGTAGCCGACAACCCCCAGGAGCGGATATTCTCGACAACAATTCATCTGCCTAATAGTTAAGGTCTTATGGCCAAAGAGAAATATTATAAAAAGCAAGATCAAAAGGGAGTGGCCCTGATACTCGCGATAGGTATATTAGCGATACTGGCGATATTGGCGACGAGTTTCTCGCTCAATTCGAGGCTGGAGTACCACGCCGCAGTAAATTATCGTGACTTAGTCAAGGCGCGGTATATTGCTGAGGCGGGCATTGCAAAAGCGATAGTAGATCTAAAGGCGAATGCAAATATGAACTTTGTAGATGATGCTTTAGAGGCCTGGCATAGCGGTTATATTAATCAGGCTATGGGTGCGGCATATCCATATAGTGGTTATAAATATACGACTACCATAGTCGATTGTGGCCGCCTCATAAATATAGAGAATACAGCCAATGGACAGCTAAGCGTGATCCTCAATAATCTCGGAACTATTGTTGGCACCAGCGACGGGACCATAGGCAATACCATAACAGGCGGAGGCCCTTATTTCACAGTTGAGGATTTGAAGAAGGTGATAACGAAGGATGATTTTGATAAGATAAAGGACTTCGTAACAGTCCATGGTTATATCGACCCCAATACCAATCGCAGCCCGATAAACATAAATACAGCCCCCGAAGAAGTTTTGAAGGCCCTCCTGATAGGTTTAAATGACACTATCGATAAAGAGAAAGCCAATACTATTGTAACCATCGTAACCGATGATGAAAGCGCTATAAACGCGAATAGGCCTTTTAGGGGATGGGACGAGTTTGATACCGCAATAGGTAAGATGGAGCTTGCAGAGATTATCTCATCGGGTGAGGCAGATGCCATAAAGAACAACTTCAACCCCAATCGCCAAAAACCGGTCAACTATACAACTGAATTCTCTTTTAATTCGGGCGGGTATTATCACATAACCTCAACAGGTGTCATCGAGCGTAAAAATGGGGTGAAGGTTGCAGAGGCAACCGTTGAAGCAGTGGTCAAGATATTCGATATCTGGACCCAGACAACCGCCACCCAATTTGAGAACTCGGTTTCGAGTAATTACCGGAATGTTACATGGCTCGATTCATGCCCTGTAAGGAGCGACCAAAATTGGGGAGCGCCAGGATACGACATAATAGCTAATTCGCTTAAGCTAGGATATTGGGATGATTTCGATCCGGATCCGGCCCACGCCCACGATGCATATAGCGAGGCCGCGTGGGAGTTTGATGGCGACACAGGCAACGATATAGCCGGCTCTATCGTACTGGCTCAGGGCAAAAAGGCCAAATTAGACGATACGCACTGGAAATTCGGAGATTATTCCCTAACACTTCACGAGAGTGAGATAGAGACGGAAGGCGAATATGGCGCCATTAGATTGCGAGAGAGTGAAAGTGATTCAGAGGTCCACCTTGAGCTGGTATCGACAGCGCCAACAAGGGTTGTTGAGTTAAAGAGCCCTGTAACCGATACGGCCGAGGCATTCTACTATCCCAATAAATATTATAGGGCAGTCCTCGACTCAAGCCAGGTCGATACTTATTACCATATCTATCTCGTAGACAGCAGTAGTGGAGACACGACATCTCTTGTTGTCCCAAAACACAGTGGACAGGCCAGTGGATGGAGCGCAGATACAATCCGCCTCGAAAGTAAAGACGATATCACCACAACCTGGGATAATATACGGATCATCCCTGAGACAGGATATTACATATCGGATACGACCGATCTGACAGATCCCGCACTCAATCCATATTCCGACTCCGGCGTCGTCGAGTGGGGATCGATCCACTACACGGTAACGATCCCGGATACGGCAAGCGGCGCCTCAGAGACGGTCCTCCTCCAGACGAAGACGGGCGGGCCATGGTCAGCGGACCTTGCTTCAAATGATGCCATACCGGATACGAATAGTGCATCGATCCAATACAGGGCCAATTTTCAGACGGCTGACAACGCGGCCAATGTTACTCCCCAGATGCCTTACTACAGCGAGACGCCTGTGCTGGAAGATGTTACTATAACATATTTGGATAAGACCTCTATTCTTTATTGGCGCCAAAGGTAATGGATATTAGGTATAAAATTCTTGCTTGTAGGGTATCTTTATTATATTATAGAGTATAAAAGTATAAAGATTAAATAGAGGAGTCCCTTTATCATATGTTTTGGAATAGGCCACGAAAATATATCGGTATAGATATCAGTGAAAGCGGCGTGAAGGTTGCCGAGATCCTGAAATTTAAGGATGATGTCAGGCTGATCGGGTTTAAAATCTTGGACTTAGAAAGGGAGAGGCCTGAGGAAGAGGCGGACTTTCTAAATAAGAGAACGGGTGAGCTCCTTGAGAAGGTCAACGAATCGATAAAGATAAAGGGCGGCCGTCTTGCCCTCTCTATAGCAGGATACTCAGTATTTATCCGCCTGATAAAATTCCCGCATGTAGCCAAGTCGAAGATAAGCCAGATAGTAAAATATGAAGCGCAGCAGCAAGTCCCTTTCCCCATAGACGAGGTTATATGGGACTACCATGTTACCGGCAGTGTTGGCTCAGAGCTCGAAGCGATCCTGGTTGCCGTAAAGAATGAGATAGTCTCGACGGCCGTAAGCCGGTTGTTAGGGTATGATCCTGACATAGCATCCGTTACCGCATCGCCCCTGGCTTTGTGCGATGCACTCTCTGCCAAGGACGACCTGAATGACCGCCTGATCCTCGACCTGGGGGCAAAGGCGACGGATATGATCATAGTCCATGATGGCAAGATCTGGAGCCGCAGCATAATGATAGGCGCGGATGAATTGACGAGCGCGATTGCCAATCAGTCGCAGGTCAGTTTCAAGGAGGCCGAGTCGATCAAGCGTAATGACGCGATAGCCCTGGCAGAGACAGGGCCCTCCAACCTCCCGCCGGAGAAAGAGAGTGTCGCAAGGGCCATGGTGCCCGTATTGACAGATATGTCTACGGAGATATCCCAGTCGATCACCTTTTATAATACACATCACAATAAGATAGACTTAAAAGAGGTTATAATCACAGGAGGCGGGGCAAGCCTCAAGGGAATAGACGGATATCTGGAGTCGCACCTGGGATTAAAAGTGCGCCGGGCCGATCCGACAAACGGCCTTCTCGTTTCAAAAGAATTGAATCTGGGCGAGCCGGCCCTCACGCGCCTGGGCACGGCAATCGGTTTAGCCTTAAGCCTGGCCAAACCGCCCGAGATACGCATAAACCTCATATCTCCCGAGCAGAAGATGTCAGATATATTTCGAATGGGGAGGAGGGCCATCTTCACATCTCTTATCTTTGTAATACTTATATTGTCGACAATCACAGCTACCTCGAACCAGAAGAATAGGTCAAAATTTATAGAGTTAGGAAATCTGAAGGCGTTTAATGAAGATTATGAGCAGAATAAGATCAGGATCGATAAGTTGCGCTCAGAGAACTCTATTACTAAAGAGCGCCTTGAAGCAGCAATAGAGATATCGAAGAAGAATCCTCTATGGTTTGAGGTCTTTGCTAAGCTAAAAGATGCGCTTGGGGATGAGATCTGGATTACCGAAATCGAGACAAAGCCCAGGGGGGATAAATATCATCTCTTGATCAAGGGACGGACCAAAGGCCCATTCCCGGCAATATCGGCTTTTAAGAATTCCCTTAACCTCTATGGCGTCTTCGTAAATGTAAAGATAATATCGGCAGATCTAATAGGCACGCATTCTGTGTCCGGTGGTATTGGGCCGGCGGATGAGGGTTTAAAAGAGTTTGTCATAGAGGCGGATATACGCACATGAAAAAAATCCAAGAGATGATAGCGAGGGCGACCTCTTCCGGGCTGATCGGCAAGACTTTACCTGCCCAGATCGCGTTCTTTATATTAATAATAATTTTTGTAGTTTCTCTTATCTCTCTAAGATCGGCCAGCAAGGAATCTCGTTTGCTCCTTACGCAGATAACGGACCAGAAGGAGAGGTTGGCGAGGGTAACTAAGGGTGAAGAGATCTCCGCAGCTGCCATGATAGCCGTCTTACAAAAGGAGAAGGAAGGCCTCTCCTCCGCATATGATAAGATCGTAGCTTCATTACGTGGCAAGAAGCTTAAAGTAAGCAAAAAAGCGATCGACCCCCTTGCATTTAAAGACTTATTGTATAAGAAGGAGGCGCAGCTTAGAGAAGTCGCAGAGGAGAATGGTCTTGGGCTGCCTCCCTCGCTGGGATTCAATGAATATAAGAAGAGGATTCCTCAGGCCGATCGTACGTCCACATTGGTAGGGGAACTCTCTTTGCTTGAGGAGGTAATCCGTCTTTTGATAGATTCCAAAATAAATACTTTGATAGATATAAATTTTCCGGATCCTAAGCCTTTTGTATCGGCAGTTAACCCTAAGTCCATACTCTTTACGGATTATAAGGTGAGGATAGAGGTAGAGGGGGAGACAGGAAGCATCTTTGCCCTTATGCAGTCCCTTTCTAAATCTGACCAGGTCCTGGCTGTAGAGGAGTTTCAGGTCTTCCTGATAGATGAGAAGGAGCACTTGCTTAGAGCTATAATAACCATGATGAGCCCAAAAGGATTTCTTCAAGAATAGGTTTATATGAATAGAGCTATATCCAAAGAGCGTCTGGTAGAAGTCAGTACAAAGGCATTGACGGCAGCGCTTGCTGCCATATGGCTCGTCTCTATCTTCGGATATATCGAGGTGGCCCTGACCAAAGAAGATGCGCCGCACTTTGCAGACGGGAAGCACGCAGCTGTGAAGGAGTCAAGGGAGATATCCAAGCTGGTCTCAGATGCCGAAGAGGCCTTTACTGTATTTAAGAATCCCGAGAAGGTGCCGCATTATGATACCCTTTTAGATAAGGACATATTTTCATTGGTAAAGGAGAAGATGCCATTACCGCCACCCGGGACAATATCGACGATAGATAAGCCTTTTAAGGTATTGTCGGTTGAGCCGGCCTCATTTGAGTTGATATATAACGGTTATCTCGTATTGGCCAACGGAGAGATGGTGGCACAGCTAAACTTTGGCGAGAGGACATATTTGGCAAGAAGAGGAGAAACTGCAGAGGGGTGGGTATTGGATGACTTAAACGCGTCATCCGCTACATTATCAAGCTCAGATGGCGAAAAGGTAGTCCTTGAATTTAAAAAACCTATGCCCACACAACAACTTATAGCCACAATCCTGGATCTTGGCTCCAAAGAGACGGTATCTGTTCAAAGAGGCGAGATAATAGGTGACGGCTATTTAGTGCTTGACATAAAAGATACCTATGTGGTATTATCAAAAGGAGATATGACAATTAGTATCCCCAAGGAGGCTAAATCCCCAAGAGAATGAAGCCCATCTCTTTTCTTACTATAATTAGCGTATTAATATACCTTGCCTTAATAGCCCCGGTTTTCTCTCTATCATTCGCTATTGAATCTGAAGATGTTGTCTCTTCTGAAAAGAAAGTGATCGATGATAAAGCAGAGGCTAAGAGGATAGCCGAAGAGCTTGCCGAGCTTAAGTATCGGCAGCGCAAGAAGAATGAGATTTTGTCCAAAGGGTACTATAAGATAGCAGTCAACTATTATAAGAAAAAACAATATAAAGAAGCGGTATCTGAATTTCAGAAGGCGCTTGGTTTCGACCCATCAAACTCAAAGGCGGCGAAGTACTTAAAAAAGAGCCATGAAAAATTGGAGAAGAACCGGGCGAAGATGCATAGAGACCTTATAAGGGAAGAGCGCAAGCGGGATACGGAGATGGCTAAGACGATGCGCATGACTGAAGAGGAAGGCGCGCAGCTGAAGGCTCGGAGAGAGAGGGAATTGAAGGATAAGGTAAAGATGCCATCCGAGGCAGCGCTAATGCGTGATCAGTTACTCGAGGAGTCTCACGAGCTATACGATAACGGTAATTACAGGGCTGCGGAGGAAGCGCTCAACATGGCCCTGGAATACGCGCCATTCGACGAGGAGTTGATATATTATCGCGAGAAGACACGCAATACGATCGTAGAGCGCAAAGTGAAACATATGTCTATGGCCAAGTCCTTAGAGGAGATGACGCGTTTAGCCGAAGTAGATGAGGCGACCGTGCCCACGTCCGGGCAGGGCATGGAGGAGCGATACGGGGATAGGCGCGCGAGTTCCGCGAAGAGAGTGGGCGCCCAATCTGCAACCGCCAAGCAGGAAGAAGTGCAAAAGGTATCTTCCGATCGAGAAAACTTAAAAGATCGTTTAAAAGAACGCATAGCCGAAATAGATTTTACTGATGCGTCTATAAAAGATGTAATAAAATTCTTAGTAGACCTCACAGGCCTCAACTTTGTCATGGATGAAGGGGCGATGCCCAACGCGGAACGGAAGATAAGCGTCTCATTGCGGGATATGCCTATATCAGAGTTACTCGATATTGTCCTCTATCCGGCCCAGCTCGATTATGACGTGAAGGACAATTATATATTGGTAGCTTCGGCCGCGAGAATAGAACAGGGCGATATGGTGGTGAAGGTCTATGATGTCCAGGATCTGGTCGGGACCGTGAAGGACTATCCTGCCGAGCAGTTTGATACCAGCGTAACTAGCAGCAAAAATAAGAGTTCATTAAAATGAGAGACCGTAAGACTATATCTTTTAAAATATTAGTAGGGACCCTACTGTTACTGGTCATCTTTGCCGGTTTTAGGGGAGAGGTCTCCTCACAAACCGTCAGCAGTCTTACAGCCGGAGAAGCTGCTACTATCGGAGGGTTGGGTACAACGGCCCCATCTTCAGCAGGCTCAGGAAGCTCGGGTTCGTCTTCTACGGCAGCAACTACCACAGCATCCAAGGCATCGACTACGGTAACATCCGAAGATATAGTAAAACTGATAGAAAAATCTGTACCCCAACCAGCAGGTAGTTATGTCGATTATCACCGCCTGACAGGTCAGATGGTGGTATTGAATACCCTTGCCAACCACGAAAAGATAGAAGGGTTCTTAAGGTCTTTGAGAGCCGCAACTATGACGCAGATATCGATAGAGGCGCGCATAATTGAGGTCAAGTCTTTTGATGGCGAAGATTTCGGCATAGAGCTGCGGGGCCTCACAGACCAGACCCTGACCGACGGTTCAACGGCGGCAGGATTTGCAATAAATGCCAAGAACAAAGAAGGACGAATAGATACAAAGGGAGTTCTTGACTGGGAGGCAGGCTCATGGGGGGATGAGAGCGGTATAGGCAATCCGCTGAGCCTGGAATTTGCAGTCCTCGATTATGCCAAGTTCAAGGCTATAATTACGGCGCTTGAGAAGAACAAGAATACCAACACACTCTCGGCACCCAAGCTTACTTGTTATAACAACCAGATGGCAAATATCAAGGTGGTGACGGAGTTTTCATATGTCAAGGACTGGGATATAGTGCAGACTACATCTGGGGATACGTCGACAATAGTTGAGACGACCTATAATCCCGTAATCGACACTATCTGGGAAGGCATAGTCCTTGAGGTGGTGCCGGTCGTCAATGAGAATAGAGAGACCATAACGCTGAGCCTGCGCCCTTCGGTACGCGAGGTAGACCTGACAAATACCGTAGATATAAGGACGGAATCGACCGACCAGGCGCGTAATGTTACCTTGCCGCAGATCACCACGCGCACTACACAGACGACCGTCTCTGTAGAGGACGGCAAGACATTAGTAATAGGCGGGTTGATGAAGAATGAGGATGTCGACAATGTCCGGAAGGTACCCTTCTTCGGAGACATCCCGATATTGGGCAAGCTCTTTCAGTCGAAGACAAAGTATCAGGCAAAGTCGAACCTCCTGATATTTATAACCGCACGTATTTTAGACACGCATGGAGACATGGTAAATCTTTAGCGAGAATACCCCATCCAATGCAATTCTTTCCCATAGTTTTAAGTTTTTCCTGTTATTAGCAAATATCGATTGGCATAATGAGGAAAGATGGCTCCTCTCTTTTTATCCGGCCAATTGATGGTGACAAAGGGATCAAATTAGGTGATAGCTTATGAGTGATAAAAAGCGTCTATTTTTGATAGATGGCAACTCCTTCTGTTATAGGGCATTTTATGCCATAAGGAGCCTGGTCACCTCCAGGGGTGAGCCGACCAATGCCGTATATGGATTTATCACGATGATGAATAAGATTGTAGATAAGGAAAAGCCCGACTATCTGGCAGTGACATTCGATCTTAAAGGCCCAACATTCCGCCATAAGAAGTTCGATGATTATAAGATACATCGCAAACCTATGCCGGATGAGCTCGTTTCCCAATTACCTGTTATAAAAGATGTTCTAGCCGGATATAGGATACCCATCTTCGAAATGGAGGGGTTTGAGGCAGACGATCTCCTGGCAACTATTGCCAGGAAGGCTGAGGCTGAGGATATAGAGACATTCATAGTCACTGGTGACAAGGATGCCCTCCAATTAGTAGGATCCCATATCAAGGTATATAATACGCACAAGGATGGCATGATATACGACAGCGATAAGGTAAAGGAGCGTTTTGGAGTAGGGCCGGAGAGGGTAGTGGATATAATGGCATTGGCAGGCGATGCTACAGATAACATACCGGGAGTACCCGGGATAGGGGAAAAGACAGCCATAAAACTTATAGTTGAATTTGGGAGCCTCGATGGCCTTCTCGATAATCTCGATAAAGTGAAAGGGGAGGGGCTTAAGAAGAAACTGATGGAGTCCAAGGACCTTGCCCGGATGAGTGAGGAGCTGGCACGCCTGGATGCAGCAGTGCCGATAAAGGTAAGTTTTGAAGACCTTAAACCGAAACCGCATGACACAAAGAAGCTCCTCACACTCTTCAAGCGTCTTGAGTTCCGTGGTCTCTTCAAAGAGCTGGCTCCCACCGATACACTCAAGAGCGACTATCGCCTTATTGAGGATGAGAAGGGTTTTGCAGGGCTTATAAAAGAGTTAGGTAAGTCCGAGGAGTTTGTATTCGACTTTGAGACAACAGGCAAGGACCCGATGCTGGCTGAGATAGTCGGCATATCATTCTGTTGGAAGAAAGGCCTGGCATATTATGTCGGTACTGAAGATAAGAAGAGCTTTAAGACAGAGAAGAAAAAGTTAGATACAAAAGACGTATTGGCAAAACTGAAGCCTATGCTCGAAGACCCGAAGATCAAAAAGGTAGGCCAGAATATAAAGTACGAAGCCGTCATCCTGCAGAACTACGGTATAAAGCTTAAAGGGATCTCATTCGACACGATGGTTGGCTCATACCTTTTAAATCCGTCAAAACCGAACCATAATTTAGATGATATATCACTGGAATACCTTGGACACAAGATGATCCCGCTCTCAGACCTGATGGGAAGCGGTAAGAATAAGATTACCATGGACAAAGTGGGCCTCGACCGGATTTGCGAGTATTCCTGCGAGGATAGCGATGTGACATTCAGGCTTAAGGAGATCTTCATCAAGGAATTGTCAAAGAAGGCGCTCGATAAACTGTTCGACGATGTTGAGGTCCCGCTCATAGACGTGCTGAAGAGCGTGGAATTAAACGGAGTGGCCATAGATAAGAAGTTCCTCTCCGAGCTATCCGAAACGATGGACCGCTCGCTCGGGAAACTGACAAAAGATGTTTATGATATAGCGGGTTGTGAGTTCAATATCAACTCACCGAAGCAGCTGAGCGAGATCTTGTTCGATAAATTGAAGCTTCCTGTTGTCAGGCGGACCAAGACCGGCTTCTCGACCGACGAAGGTGTACTGAGGACACTGGCAGCCAAGCATGCGCTGCCGGCTACCCTGATAGAATTCCGGGAGCTCTCAAAGCTCAAGTCGACCTATGTGGATGCATTGCCAAAATTGATAAATCCAAAGACGGGCAGGGTCCATACATCTTTTAACCAGGCGGTTACGGCTACGGGCAGGCTTTCAAGCAGCAGCCCGAATTTACAGAATATACCGATAAAGACGGAATTGGGCCGAAAGATACGTAAGGCATTCGTGCCTAGCGACCCTAAGGCATTACTCGTCTCAGCCGACTATTCACAGATAGAGCTCAGGATATTGGCGCACCTCTCCAAGGACAAGGACCTGATACACGCGTTTAAGGAAGGGCTCGATATCCATACACATACCGCTTCTTTGGTATTTGGCGTCGAGATGGAGCAGGTTACATCCGAGATGCGCTCCCAGGCAAAGGTAGTCAACTTTGGTATTATATACGGCATGAGCGCATGGGGACTCGCCAGGGATTTGGAGATATCACCTGAGGAGGCGGGAGAATTTATCGACAACTATTTCCAGAGATATCCCGGCGTCAAATCATTTTTGGAGGAGACGATAGAGGCGGCAAGGGAAGATGGGTTTGTTACCACGATGATGAAGAGGCGCCGATATTTACCGGAGATCAAGAATGATAACATGTCTTTGCGCCAATTTGCCGAGAGGACGGCCGTCAATACACCCATACAAGGTTCTGCAGCAGACCTCATTAAGGTAGCTATGATAGAGGTCGATCGTGAGCTCGCTAGCGGGTCATGGCGTTCAAAGATGATACTGCAGGTACACGATGAACTTGTATTTGAGGTGCCCCAGCAGGAACTAAAAGATTTAAAGGCTATGATTAAAGAAAAAATGGAGAACGCGATAAAGCTCGACGTCCCCATAGAGGTTAACGTAAAGGCTGGAAAAAATTGGCTCGAGACAAAATGAGACGAAACAGGCGATACAAAGGTATAGTCATAGGCGTTACCGGCGGTATGGGTACCGGCAAGACTACCGTCTCAAAGATGCTGGCCGAGATTTCCGGAGCAAAGGTCTTAGATGCGGACAGCATAGCCCACCGTTATTTAAAGAGGGGTACGCGAACCTACAGAGATATCGTAACGCTCTTTGGCAAAGATATTTTAGTGAAGGGCAAAATAAGCAGGCGGCTCCTGTCAAAGAAGGTATTTTCTTCCGGGTGCCTCTTAAGAATATTGCAGGCGATAGTCCATCCCGAGGTCATCGAATTTATAGATAGGGAACTGACACGGACGAAGAGACGAACCTATCCGGCAGTTATTATAGACGCCCCCCTGCTAATAGAAGCGTCTTTGCACAAGGTGGTCGATTATGTGATAGTAGTCGTTGCTTCACGAAAGAATCAGCTGGCTCGCTCGAAGCGGCGGGGATCTATATCCCGCAGCGAAATAGTGCGGCGCACAAAGATGCAGATACCGCTGAGCAAGAAGAAGAAGCTGGCCGATTTTATAATAGATAACAATGGTAGCAGGTCTAACGCAAAAAAAGAGGTGAAAAAGATATGGAGGGATATGTGTCTACGAAAAAAGTGAATAAGGATTATGGGCCATTAGGAGGCGAGGTTATGGAGATAACTAAATTGAAGGACATGAAGGTGGCGGAGCTGTATAAGGTAGCCAAGGGGCTGGACATAAACGGTGCCAGCAGTATAAAGAAGCAGGATCTCATCTTTAAGATCTTGCAGGGGCAGGCCGAGAAGAACGGCAATATGTTCGGCGAAGGTGTCCTGGAGGTACTGCAGGATGGTTTTGGTTTCTTGCGCAGCCCAAACTATAACTATCTGCCGTGTCCCGACGACATATATATCTCTCCTTCACAGATAAAGAGGTTCAGCCTCCGTACAGGTGATACCGTCAGCGGCCAGATAAGGCCGCCCAAAGAGGGGGAGAGGTACTTCGCCCTTCTTAAGGTAGAAGCGGTCAATTTCGAAAATCCGGAGAAGTGCAAAGGGAAAGTGGTCTTCGACAACCTGACACCACTCTATCCCAATGTAAGGTTTCTGCTTGAGACCAAGGGTGATGAGACGACGACGCGCATAATGGACTTACTGACGCCAATCGGAAAAGGACAGAGGGGTTTGATAGTAGCGCCTCCGTATAGCGGTAAGACGATGATCTTACAGAAGGTGGCCAATAGTATAACGACCAATTACCCTGACGCGGTGCTTATAGTCCTTTTGATAGATGAGCGTCCGGAAGAAGTTACGGATATGGCGCGTTCCGTCAAGGGCGAGGTTATAAGCTCGACGTTCGACGAACCGGCAGAGCGCCATGTCCAGGTGGCGGATGTTGTCCTTGAGAAGGCGAAGAGGCTCGTTGAGCACAAACGGGATGTCGTAGTTTTGCTCGACTCGATAACACGTTTGGCTCGCGCATACAATTCAGTGGTGCCGCATTCCGGGAAGATACTCTCAGGAGGAGTCGATTCTAATGCGTTGCACAAGCCTAAGAGATTCTTCGGCGCCGCGCGCAATGTAGAAGAAGGCGGAAGCCTTACTATAATTGCCACCGCTTTAGTCGATACAGGAAGCCGTATGGATGAGGTTATATTTGAAGAGTTCAAGGGCACCGGCAACATGGAGCTTCAACTTGACCGCAACCTTTTCCAGAGACGCATCTATCCGGCGATAGATATAAAACGGTCCAATACACGCAAAGAGGAGCTCTTGCTCGATAAGGATGAGATCCAGAGGATCTGGCTCATGCGTAAGGTCCTAAATGAGCTGAATACCATTGAAGCCATGGAACTCTTAGTCGACAAAATAAAGAAGACAAAGACGAACGCGGAATTTTTAATGTCCATGAACCAATAACGTAGTGCACACTTTGATGTGCGAAAATGGAGGAAGAGATGAAACCGAAGATACACCCGAAGTACAAGGAGACGACGATAACTTGCGCATGTGGTGAAGTGATACACACCAGGTCAACAAAACAGAATATCAGGGTTGAAATCTGCTCAAAATGCCACCCGTTCTTTACCGGCAAACAGAAGCTGATAGACTCAGCAGGCAGGGTCGAGAAGTTCAGAAGGCGTTATGATAAGAAAGCGGATCCGAAAAGCGCGCCCGGGCAAAAAGGAGACGCCGAGACTGCGTCGGAGTAAGAGATGAAATCGATCAAAGAGAAACTTCTGGCGAAGGCGAAGAAGAAGGTTGTCCGTTTTTTAGAGCTTCAGGAGCTTGTATCAGACCCGAAGGTCATAGCCAACTCCAACCAATATAGGGATCTGACCAAAGAGATGGCTGCGCTCACACCCTTGGTGCAGTCCTATAAAGCGCATGAAGAGGCTGCAGAGGAGATCACCAAGGTTAAACATCTGATAGAGGAAGGTGAGAGCGAGGACTTGACCCAGCTGGCTCAAGATGAACTAAAAGGGCTTCTCAGCCGCCAGGATGAGCTCCAGCAGAAGATGGAGGAGGCGATATTCAGCGAGTCGGAAGGTGTTGACCGCAATATTATCATCGAAATAAGAGGCGGTACAGGAGGCCTTGAGGCAGCGCTATTTGCCGGCGATCTCTTCCGGATGTATTCGAAATACGCCTCCCGTAAGGCATGGCGTATAGAGACCCTTAGCAGTTCACCCGGCGACAAGGGAGGATTTAAGGAGGTTGTATTTTCCGTGGCAGGCCGTGGCGCTTATGGAGCCATACGATTCGAAAGCGGTACGCACCGCGTGCAGCGCGTGCCTGAAACCGAGACCTCCGGCAGGATACATACATCGGCTGCGACGGTAGCCGTAATGCCGGAACCGGAGGAGCTCGAGGTGGTGATAGAACCTAAGGATTTAAAGATAGACGTCTTTCGCGCAGGCGGACGCGGGGGCCAGCACGTAAATGTTACCGATTCAGCCGTAAGGATTACGCATATTCCGACGGGACTCGTCGTCAGCTGCCAGGATGAGCGCTCCCAGCACAAGAACAAATCGAAGGGGATGCGGGTACTCCGTGCGCGGCTCGCCGATAAGATTCAGGATGACCATCACACAAAGATGTCTGAGGAGCGGAAGGTGCAGGTGGGAAGCGGCGACAGGAGCGAGAAGATCAGGACATACAATTTTCCGCAGAATCGCGTGACCGACCACAGGATAAATTTTACCCTTCACAGCCTTGAGGATCTCCTGGAGGGAGATATGGACGAGCTGGTGGATGCGCTCAAGAAGGCAGAGAGGGAAGTCAAGCTTAAGAAGATATTGGAATCGGAATAATCTATTATTAAAAGAGGCTATCGATGATTTACCAGGCAGCGGATATATTACGGAATTCCAACAGTTACCTTGAAAATACGAATGAGGTTGAATGGGTGCTCTCCCACATCCTTAACTGCGATCGCGCGGAACTCTATTGTGAGGAAAGAATCCTGAGTGAGGATCAATATGATAATTTTCGTAACCTCCTCTCAGACAGAAAGAAAGGCATTCCGCTGCAATATCTTTTGGGTAACATAAGTTTCATGGGGTTTGAATTTATCGTGAGGCCCGGGGTCTTTATTCCAAGGCCCGAGACCGAACTCCTTGTGGAGGAGGCGATAGATCTCCTGAAGCTCAATTTTGCAGGAGACGGGGATTTTTGCCCTAAAATATTGGATTTATGCTCAGGCTGCGGCAACATAGGCATCAGTTTGACAAAATTAAGATCTAATAGTATAATAATTAGCTCAGATATATCCAAAACGGCTATATCTACAACTCAGGCAAATGCCAAAAGGCACGGATGTGACAAGCGCCTTAAGGCCATACAGAGCGACCTTTTTAAGGGGTTGGAGGGAGAAGGCCTTTTCGATATAATTCTTTCTAATCCTCCCTACGTAAGATCTGAGGATGTCGCGTCTTCGCTACCTGTGGAGTTAGGGCATGAACCAAAGGCGGCGTTTGATGGCGGAGATGACGGGCTTTTCTTTTATCGCTGCATAATAGAAGAGTCGCCCGCCTTTTTAAAGAAGGGTGGATTTTTGGTCATGGAGGTTGGGTTCGACCAGGCAGAGGATATTGAAGATCTGTTGCGGGCCGAGAGTTCCTTTGAGATAGTGAAGGTAAGACAGGATTATGCGGGTATTGAAAGAATAATTGTAGCTAACCTACGTTAAGGTTTATGGATAAACTAGTCATAGAAGGGGGCAGGAGGCTTACCGGGACCGTTGAGATAAGCGGTTCAAAGAATTCCTGTTTGCCCATACTGGCGGCGTCTTTGTTGACGTCTGAGCGCTCTGTAATAAAAGGTGTCCCTCGCCTCGCCGATATATCAACAATGTCTAAGATCTTGCGTAATCTGGGCGTGAGGGTAGATCAGCGTGATGATACGCTGAGCATTCTTCCGGGCGACTATCAGGGCCGCACGGCGCCGTATGAGCTCGTTAGCGCTATGCGTGCGTCTGTCTGTGTGTTGGGGCCGCTCCTGGCAAGGTTTGGGCGCGCGCGCGTCTCCTTTCCGGGTGGATGTGTTATTGGTCCTCGCCCCATAGACCTGCACCTTAAAGGGCTTCGCGCTCTTGGAGCCGAGATTAAGATAGAAGGCGGTTATTTAATAGCAGAGACGAAGGGTTTGAAGGGTTGCACGGTATATCTCGGCGGCCATTTTGGATCGAGCGTATTGGCTACCGCGAATATAATGATGGCCGCTACCCTGGCTAAGGGCAAGACGATCATAGAGAATGCTGCCTGTGAACCTGAATTGGTAGATCTCGCAAAGTTCTTAAATGCAATGGGTGCCGCGATCACAGGATATAATACGCACCGCATCGAGATAGAAGGTGTCGAGAGCTTAAAAGGCGCAGAACATAATCTGATACCCGACAGGATAGAGGCGGGGACTTATATTGTGGCAGCCGCTATCACAAGGGGTGACATCTTATTAAAAAATGTTATACCCGAACAGATAACGGCTATCATAGATAAGTTGTCGGAGGTAGGCGTTTCGATAAAGCAAGAGAAGGATGGGCTTCGCGTCAAGGTGGATAGAAAATTGAGCTCGGTGGATGTGACGACCCTTCCTTATCCGGGTTTTCCGACGGATATGCAGGCGCAGATGATGGCACTCATGTGTACCGTTGGCGGGATCAGTGTCATTACAGAGAAGGTCTACCCTGAAAGGTTCATACATATCAGTGAATTAAACCGGATGGGCGCGGATATCATACTGGAGGGTGCCACTGCTATTATAAAAGGGAGCAAGGATTTAAGCGGCGCCCCTGTCATGGCATCGGACCTGCGCGCATCGGCTGCGCTCATTTTGGCAGGTTTGGTAGCGCAGGGCAGGACGGAAGTAAACCGCGTTTACCACTTAGATAGAGGGTACGAAAGGCTGGAAGATAAATTGGCAGGTTTGGGTGCCAAGGTATGGAGAGAGAAAAGCAGACGAACAACCATAGACACAACTGAATATAGAGAAAAGGAGAGAGTATATGGCAGTAGTTATCAGGCTTAAGCGTATTGGAAGCAATAAGAAGGCAGCATTTAGGATCGTAGTTACCGATTCACGGAATCCACGTGATGGCCGCAATGTCGAGGAGATAGGTTCGTATGATCCGCGCCAGGATCCGCCATACATCAAGGTCGACAAGAAGAGGGTCGATTACTGGATAGGCGTGGGTGCTACGCCCTCACCAACGGTTAAAAGCCTCCTTAAAACATCGAAGGCCATTTAGGATATATTTTTATGAAGATAGATATACTGACCCTCTTCCCCCGCATGTTCGATGCGGTCCTGGGCGAATCGATGATGAAACGCGCTCAGACGCTCAGGCGCGTTGAGATCTGCATACATGATATCAGGGGGTTTACACACGACCGGCACAAGAGCGCTGATGATAAGCCGTTCGGAGGAGGCTCCGGTATGGTCATGAAACCGGAGCCGATATTCGAGGCGATGGAGTCTATACTGGGAAGTGATATAGATAAGAAGAAGCTAAGAAAAAGAGGCATTCGTACAGTCTTTCTTACCCCTCAGGGTAAGAGGTTTGACCAGCGCATCGCAAAGAAGGTTTCCCGCACAAAACACCTGGTACTTATCTGCGGCCATTATGAGGGTATTGATGAACGCGTGCGCAAGCACCTTGTGATGGATGAGATATCTATAGGGGACTATATTCTTACATGCGGGGAGCTACCCGCGATGGTTTTGATAGATTCAGTAGTTAGATTGATCCCGGGTGTCCTGGGGAATGAGAGTTCTTCATTAGAGGAGTCTTTCGAAGACGGATTACTGGAGTATCCGCAATATACACGTCCTGCGGTTTTTCGCAAGATGAAGGTGCCCGCAGTGCTTTTGAGCGGTGACCATAAGAATGTGGCAGGATGGCGTAAGACGCAAGCACTTCTTCGCACGCGCAGAAGGAGACCGGACTTAATAAAGTAGCGCACTTAAGTGTGCTAAATCAAGGAGAAGACTATGAACATAATCAATGAATACGGAAAAAAGTTTTTAAAGAAGGATGTATCCAAGTTCGATGTTGGCGATACAGTAAAGGTGCACATCAAGATATCCGAAGAGGGGAAGACCCGTATACAGATTTTTGAAGGTATCGTGATAGGCAAGAAGGGCAGCGGGGTCAATGAAGCTTTCACTGTCAGGCGCATCTCCTATGGTGAAGGAGTGGAGAAGAAGTTTCCCCTTCACGCCCCTTCCGTGGCCAAGATAGAGGTGGTTAGAAAAGGCCATGTGAAGCGAGCTAAGCTATATTATCTGCGCGGCAAGGTCGGCAAGAAGACGAGGGTCGAGGAAAGAATAATAACCGACACAAGGGTTAAGGGAGAAGATGGCGCAGCAAAAGAGACGAAAGAATCTCAAGAAGGTGAGAAGGCCGAGTAAGGCAATCAACCATAAGAGGCTTCTGCGCTATGAGAATGCAGCAGCTAAGCGCGGCCTAAAGCTGATAGCAGGGGTTGACGAAGCCGGCCGGGGACCGCTCGCAGGGCCTGTAGTTGCAGGTGCCGTAATTCTCAAGACCTTTGATTTCAAAAATAGGATCGACGATTCTAAGAAACTTTCAGCCGGCGCCAGGGAGAGGGCGTTCGGAGAGATAATCAGGAATGCTCACATAGGAGTGGGCGTGGTAAGCGAAGGCGTCATAGACGAAGTCAACATACGGAAGGCCACTATACACGCAATGGAATTGGCTCTTGAAGATCTCGGCCAGAAACCGGATTATGTCCTTATAGACGGCCGCGTTAAGCTCACCACACCTGCCAAAAGAAGAAATATCATAAGAGGCGATTCCGCATCCTTGTCGATCGCAGCTGCTTCCATAGTAGCTAAGGTAGTTCGTGATCGGATCATGCTGGTATATGATAAAGTATTCCCGCAATACAGGTTCAAGAGACATAAAGGTTATGGCACAAAAGCGCATGTCAGGGCGATCAGGAAACATGGCCCGTCCATGATTCATAGAAAGTCTTTCAGGGTGAAAGAGCTTGAAGGGGGGAGCGGATGAAGAAGGTGCCAAGCGACATAGAGATTGCGCGAAAAGCTAAGCTGAAACCTATAATCAAAGTGGCCAACTCGTTAGGGCTAAAAGAGAAAGAAATCTCTCTTTACGGAAACCATAAGGCCAAGATATCATTATCTGTTTTAGATAGGACGAAGAATAAAAGAGATGGCAAATATATAGACGTAACCGCTATAACCCCGACACCGCTCGGTGAGGGCAAGACCGTAACGACCATCGGCCTTTCTATGGGGCTAAACAGGATCGGCAAGAAGACGACAGTATGTATCCGTCAGCCTTCGCTTGGTCCTGTGTTCGGCATAAAAGGTGGCGCTGCCGGAGGTGGCTATTCCCAGGTAGTTCCCATGGAGGACTTCAATCTTCACTTAACAGGCGATGTCCACGCTGTCGGCCTGGCACATAACCTTTGTGCGGCATTCTTAGATAACTCTATCCTTAAAGGCAATCCCCTAAATATAGATCCTGATTCTGTGATGTGGCGTCGTGTCGTAGACGTCTCAGATAGGTTTTTGAGAAATATTAAAGTAGGTTTAGGTGGACCAAGCGATGGTTTTGAAAGGAGCACAGGTTTTGATATAACTGTAGCAAGCGAGGTGATGGCCATATTGGCGTTGACGAGCAGCCTGAAGGACCTGCGCAAGCGAATCGGGCGTATGATACTGGCTACTACCAAAGATGGCAAGCCCGTTACTGCTGAGGATATCAAGGTGGCAGGTGCGATGACGGTTCTTCTTAAAGACGCGATAATGCCGAACCTTTTGCAGACGATTGACAATACACCATGTATTGTCCATGCGGGACCTTTTGCCAATATTGCTCATGGCAATAGTTCTATCCTGGCAGATAGGATAGCGCTTAAGCTTTCTGAATATGTCGTAACCGAATCAGGTTTCGGTGCGGACTGCGGTGCCGAGAAGTTCTTCAACATAAAATGCCGCATGAGCGGCCTCAAGCCCGACTGTGTCGTTATGGTAGCTACCATAAGGGCACTCAAGATGCACTCCGGCAAGTTTACAGTCGTAGCAGGAAAACCTCTCGACCCGGCACTCCTTAAGGAAAACCTGGAAGCCCTGGAAGAGGGTTCATCCAATCTAAAGAAACACATAGAGAATATGAAGCTCTTCGGTGTGCCGGTTGTAGTAGCCGTCAATAAGTTCACCTCCGACACCAAAAACGAAATAGAGCTGATCAAAAAGATTGCTATTAAAGCAGGTGCTGAGGACGCGGTCTTAAGCAATGTCTGGGCCGAAGGCTCAAAAGGCGGAACAGACCTGGCAAAGGCGGTTGTGAAGGCAGCAGATAAGAAATCAGACTTCAAGCTTCTCTATCCTTCCGAGTGGCCTATCAAAAAGAAGATCGAGACGATCGCAACAAAGATATATGGCGCCAAGGATGTCCACTATGAACCGGAAGCCGAGAAGAAGATTGAGCTCTACACAAAGTTCGGATATGACAAATTACCTTTATGTATGGCAAAGACACATCTATCGCTTTCGCACGATCCAAAATTAAAAGGGGCGCCAACAGGCTTTACATTACCCGTAAGGGATATCCGTGCATCTGTGGGTGCAGGTTTCTTATACCCGCTCTGCGGCCAGATGCGCACCATGCCGGGCTTACCAACTCACCCAGCCGGTGAGAAGGTCGATATAGATGAAGATGGTAATGTTGTAGGGTTGTTTTAAAAGGACGGTCACTTGGTGCCACCCCACAAGGAGGTTAACATGAGACGAGCATTTACGTTGATAGAGTTGTTGATTGTGGTCATCATCGTAGGTATATTAGCTACAGTGGCGCTACCGCAGTATCAGAAGGTGGTAACGCGCGCAAAAACGGCGGATTTACACTCAAACTTAGCCGCTCTTAGAACGGCTGTGATATTATATAGAACCGAACATGACAGGTCACCATGCACCAGCACAGGCGCATGGGTCTGGGTCGATGATACAATGGCTAGTTGGTTGCTCATAGATATACCTCGCGATAAACACGGTTTTTTTATCACCGCCGATCCGACCGATTCGGTAGCCACCAGGCAAGTACAGGAACATCTGGGTACAATAAGTGAGGATAATTTAGCTTTCTATGTAGCAATCCACGTAACGGATAGCCCCAAGTTGCCGCATGTTGCGATGAGCGAGGAAGGAAAGAGCGGATACTGCTTGACAGGAAATTATAATTACCTCGAAAACTGGACATTTGAATAGTTGATTTAATGATCTAATGATGGTAGGTTTTTAGGGGACGACGTTTTAGGGGACGGTCCACTTGGTGCCACCCCACAAGGAGGTTAGCATGAAGCGAGCTTTTACATTGATTGAGTTGCTGATAGTAGTAATCATCGTAGGTATCCTGGCTACAGTGGCTTTGCCGCAGTATCAGAAGGTGGTGGAAAGAGCACGGGCTGCAGAAGCATATAGCATGTTAGGTGCTATCAGGAGGGCATCTATAATATATTATCATGCTCACGATAATACTTATCCACTTAGGGCTGACTATCTCGATATCGTTGTACCTGAGAAGACAGATAATAGTGCTGATTTTGCCTATGGTGTTTGGAATTCTATCGGGTATCCCGGTGCATTAGCTATGGTGGCCCTGCGAAAGAAAGCCGACGGAAGCCTCCCGCCAGATGGCGAAAAGAATTGGTACGTCTTTTTCTTAAGGGGAACTTATGATGACAGTTCTCCGCAGGGACCTCTTCCAACTGACATAATCTGGCAGGAAGGAAAAAGCTGGCCAGAAGGCCAATTTTACCCAGAAACGATAGATTAAAGAGAAGGGAAAATGTATGAGCAGGGATTCGATACATGGATACCTTGACGATCTTGCGGGGAAGAAGCCTGCACCGGGAGGAGGGAGTGCGGCGGCGCTGGCGGGCGCAGTAGGGTGTGCGCTGATTTCAATGGTGGCGAACTTCACTGTCGGCAAAGAAAAATATAAGGTTGCTGAAGACGAGATGCAAGATCTCCTTAAGAAATCTGAGGGGCTGCGCGCGCAGCTGGAAAAGTTAGTCCAGGAAGATATCGAGGCGTATGGCAGGTTCGATAAGGCTTATAAGATGCCGAAGGATACCAAGGGGCGCAAGGAGGCGGTTGAAGAAGCGCTGAAAGTCGCCGCGTCCGTGCCGCTTGAGATATGCCGCTGTGCCCATAGGGCAATGAAACTGCTGCCTATAGCGCTTGAAAAAGGCAATAAGAACCTCATAACCGATGTCGGTGTGCCGGCGCATATACTGAAGGCGGCGTTCGATTCTGCGCTGATGAATGTCGAGGTTAACCTGAAATGGATAAAGGATGAGGAGTTTATCGCGAAGACTCGGAAAGTACTCGATCCTATGAATAAAGAGACATTAATGCTAAAAGAAAAAGTAGTTGAAGGTGTTAATTCGATACTACGGGGAGAGGGGAAATAATGTCCGCAACGTTATTGCAGGGAAAAAACATTGCTACACCGCTTAAGGAGAGCTTAAAGAAGGAAATTGAAGCGCTCAAGGCAAAAAAAGGCCGGGCCCCACGCCTGGTGGCGCTTCAGGTAGGGGAGAATCCTGCATCAGCCGTCTATCTTAAATCACAGATAAAGACAGCTGAAGCGCTCGGGATAGAATATGAGCTTAAGACCCTCGACGGATCCACATCCCAGGATGGGGTTTTAGCAGAGATTGACAAGTTAAATAAAGATGAAGCTGTTACCGGAATTATAATACAATTGCCCTTGCCGCAGGGCGTAGATCACCGCGTTATTATGTCAGCGCTCGATCCGGCAAAGGATGCCGAAGGCATGCATCCGGCCAACTTAGGTAGGGTTCTTTTGGGTGAGCCGGGTCCGGCTCCCTGTACCCCGGTGGCGTGTATGGAATTGATCAAATCGAGCGGTATTAAGCTGCGTGGCGTTGAGGCCGTAATCGTGGGCCATTCGGAAATAGTAGGCAAGCCACTTAGCATGATGTTACTTAAGGAATTTGCGACCGTATCGGTCTGTCATATAGGAACGGGCGAGAGAGGCCTTGTTCCGGATTATGTTAAGCGGGCGGAACTCCTCATTGTGGCAGTCGGTAAGGCCGGTCTTATAAAAGGTGAATGGGTGAAGGAAGGTGCGATAGTAGTAGATGTTGGAATAAATAGGGTAGAAGGTAAGCTGGTAGGCGATGTCGAATTTGAGGAGGCCTCCAAGCGTGCCGCGCAGATTACACCGGTACCAGGCGGCGTAGGCCCTCTTACCGTAACGATGTTAATGCGCAACGTAGTGGAGGCATTCAAGAGATGACATTATGCGAAAAGTTTAAGCAAGGAAAGTTTATAGTTACAAGTGAGATTGGCCCACCCAAAGGGGTCGACTTAGAACAAATTTTACACGAGGCGGATTTGATCAAAGGCCGTGTGGATGGGATAAACGTCACAGACCTGCAAAGCTCCGTCATGCGCATAGGTTCGATGTCCGTATCCCATATGTTAAAGGATAGGGGCCATGAGCCGATATTCCAGATGACATGTCGTGACAGAAATAGGTTGGCACTCCAGTCAGATCTTTTAAGCGCTTATTCACTTGGCATTGAGAATGTCTTAGCGCTCACAGGCGATTACCCTTCATTGGGTGACCATCCTGAAGCAAAGGCTGTCTTCGATATAGGATCGGTCCAGCTCATACAGGTCATAAAGACACTCGAATCAGGAAAAGATATGAAGGGCAATGAGCTTAAAGGCTCGCCAAAGTTCTGCGTGGGTGCGGTTGTAAATCCCGGAGCTGATCCGCTTGAGCCTGAAGTCATGAAGATGGAGAAGAAGGTGGCCGCAGGGGCAGAGTTTTTTCAGACCCAGGCCGTCTACGATGTTGAGGCGTATAAGCGTTTCAGGGAGATGTCTAAAGGTATAAAGGTTCCCGTATGCGCCGGCATAGTCCTTCTTAAGTCGGCAGGCATGGCAAAATTTATGAACGCGAACGTATCCGGCGTTACCGTACCGGATGATCTTATTGAGGAAATAAAGTCTGTTTCCAAAGAAGATCGGCCGAAGAAGTCGATCGAGATTGCCGCGCGACTGATAAAGGAGCTCAAGCCGCTTTCCGAAGGTATTCACATAATGTCAATAGGATGGGATAAGTACGTTCCGGATGTATTGAATGCAGCAGGATTGTGACAAGGAGGATGAAAGAATGACGAAGGCAAAGGATCGATCAATTGACAAAGCATCTCAACAGATGCTTAAACGTGCGGAGGCCGAGGATAAACAACTGGCATGGGACCGCCTTGAGGCCATGGAGCCGCAGTGTGGTTTTGGCACACTGGGTATATGCTGCAAGGTTTGCAGCATGGGCCCCTGCAGGATAGACCCCTTTGGCGATGGTCCACAGGAAGGTGTTTGCGGGGCGAATAAAGATACTATCGCCGCACGAAATCTGCTTCGCCATATTGCCGCCGGAGCGGCCGCACACTCAGACCACGGAAGAGATGTGGCTCATACGCTTCTTATCGCCGCAGAGGGGAAGACACACCATTACGGTATAATCGATGAGAAGAAACTGCATGATATTGCCAGGATTTATGATATCAAGACCGAAGGACGATCGAAGGAGGATATCGCCAAAGATCTTGCCCACGCCGCCCTGGCGGAGTTCGGCAATCAGGAGGGAGAGCTGAAGATGATCGCCCGTGCGCCTGAGTCTCGCAAGAAGGTATGGCGTAAACTCGGCGTGATGCCTCGCGGTATCGACCGCGAGATCGTAGAATCGATGCACCGCGTCAATATGGGTGTAGATGCAGACTATAAGAACGTCATCAATCACGGCATAAGGTGTTCCCTGGGCGATGGATGGGGCGGCTCCATGATAGCGACGGACCTGCAGGATATCATGCTCGGCAGCCCTAAGCCTGTAAGGGCTAAGGTCAACCTGGGTGTTTTAAAAGAGGACCAGGTGAATATCATCGTCCATGGCCATGAGCCTACACTATCTGAGATGGCGGTTAAAGCGGCAAAGGATCCTGAGCTCCTTGCGCTTGCCCAAAAGTACGGGGCAAAGGGGATCAACATAGCGGGTATGTGCTGCACGGCCAACGAGATATTAATGCGCCATGGTGTTCCTGTGGCGGGAGACTTCCTGCAGCAGGAGCTTGCCATAGTGACCGGCGCAGTTGAATTAATGATGGTCGACGTACAGTGTATTATGCCGGCACTTTCGAGCTTGGCTACATGTTTTCACACCAAACTTGTGACTACCTCTTATAAAGCAAAGTACCCGGGCGTGGAACATATCCAGTTCAATGAAGAAGAGGCATATGAGATAGCCTGTAAGATCATCCGGATGGGTGTTGAGAATTTCAAAAAGAGAAAGAAAGAGAGAGTGGACATTCCCAAATATGAGATGGACCTCGTAGCCGGTTTTACCGCGGAGTATGTATTCCATATGCTCGGCGGAAAGTATAGGGCTACCTATAGGCCGCTCAATGACGCCATAATTTCAGGCAGGGTCAGGGGTGTGGCCGGAGTGGTAGGATGCAATAACCCCAAAATAAAACACGACTGGGCCCACATCGAAATGGTCAAGGAGTTGATTAAGCATGATGTACTCGTTTTGCAGACAGGATGTTCTGCCATAGCCTGTGCGAAGGCAGGACTGATGACCCCAGGTGATGCACTAAAGCTTACCGGGCCGGGCCTTAGAGAGGTCTGCGAGGCAGTAGGTATTCCTCCGGTGTTACACCTCGGTTCATGCGTCGATAATTCCCGGATACTGATCGCTGCCAGTGAAGTTCTGAAAGAGGGCGGGCTGGGGGGAGACCTTTGCGATCTACCCGCAGCGGGTGCGGCCCCTGAGTGGATGAGTGAGAAGGCGATCACCATAGGTTTTTATGTCATCGCTTCAGGTATCTTCACGGTTTTCGGCGGAGATATGCCCGTGAAGGGAAGCGAGAACGTGACGCGGTATATCACCGAAGAGCTAGACTCTATCATAGGCGGCAAATTCGCCTTTGAGGCCGATCCGATCAAAGCCGCGCATATGATGATAGATCATATAAACAAGAAGCGTGCGGCGCTTAAATTGAATCCGATGATGTACGAGCCTGCGAAGAAAGAAGCGAAAGAGGAGGCGACGGCAGGTGCCAACTAAAACCTCAAAGAAGAATAAGGCCGCAGGCAAGATCAAGATATTTTGCGATTTGAGAAAATGTACCGGATGCAAGAGTTGTGAGATCGCGTGCGCTGTCGAGCATTCCTTCTCAAAGGACCTGGTGAAGGCCCTTAGGGAGTCTGTCCCTCCGACAAAGAGGGTGCGTATACGAGATTCCTTTGGAAGGGCTGTCCGCATAAGCTGCCAACATTGTGAGGAAGCGCCTTGTGTGGCGGCATGTATGTCGGGGGCAATGTATAAAGATCCAAAGACGGGCGCTACCAAACACGATAAAGATAAATGCGTCGGTTGCTGGATGTGCATCATGGTCTGTCCCTTTGGGGCGATAGTCAGATCGATCGAGGATAAGCAGGCGCTCAAATGCGACCTCTGTCCTGACAGAGATGACTATGCTTGCGTGATCGCCTGTCCGACAGGAGCGCTATTTGCCGGTACACCGGAAGAGTTTAAAAGAAAAGCGGAGAAGAAGCTATGAACTACGTTATTATAGGTGGAAGCGCGGCAGGCGTTATGGCCTGCGAGGCGATACGGAAGCGCGATGAGAAGGCCAAGATAACCTTAGTCTCGGATGAAAAACTCCCTCTCTATTCGCGTTGTCTTTTGACGTATCTATTGGCAGGGCAGATCACCGAGGATAAATTGACCTTCAGGGATCCCGACTTTTATAAGAAGAATAAGATCGATGCTATTCTGGGGGTTAGGGCAAAATCTATTGATGTGAAAAAACGCGCGGTAAAGCTATCAAACGGCAAATCGATTTTATACGATAAGTTATTATTGGCGACGGGCGCTAACCCTAAAAGCATAGATATACCCGGAGTTGACAAAGAAGGTTTCTTTACCATAAGGCGGATCGATGATGCGCGCGGCATGATAAAACTTATGGATAAGGTTAAGAGGGTAGTTGTCTTAGGCGGCGGCCTGATAGGTTTGAGGGATGCGTATGCCCTAATGCATCAGGGAAAAAAGGTTTCCGTCATAGCGAAGTCATCGCAGGTCTTGTCCCAGATGCTCGATAAGGAAGCGGCCGATATTATCCGGGATACGCTCGTGGCTAACGGAATAGAGGTAAAAACGCAAGCGGCTGCCAAGGAGATAACCGGCGGTAAGACGGTAGAAGGTGTTTTGCTCGATGACGGGACTAAGGTAGATTGTCAGATGGTTATAGTAGGAAAGGGCGTTATTGCCGATATAGCCTTAGCCAAAGGGTCAGGCATAAAGACGCATTGGGGATTTTTGGTAGATGAATATATGGCGACAAATGTAAAAGGCATCTTTGCCGCAGGTGATTGTGCCGAGACCCGGGATTTGGCATCCGGTGAGATGACGATAAATGGCCTGTGGCCGTGTGCCGTTGAACAGGGTGGCATAGCCGGCGCGAATATGACCGGTGAAAAGATTGCCTACGAGGGCTCACTCTCAATGAACTCGGTTGAATTTTTCGGTCTTCCTGCCATATCTATGGGCATAACCAAGCCTAAGACAGACGATTACGAGACTCTCGTATTCGAGAACAGGAATAAGAATCTTTATAGAAAGATAGTCTTAAAAGATAACCTGATTTGCGGCGCCGTCTTTATTAATGGGGTGGAGAGCGCAGGGGTTATCAACGTCCTTATGCGCAAACGGATCGATATTTCCGGAATAAAGGAGAGGTTGGTCGATAATAATTTCAGTTTTGCAACGGTTATGCCCTTAATAAAAGATAACAGTGATTCCTTTACTGCTGAGGAATTTTTAGATACTATAAAAACGTATCAATAACCAGGAGCTCTTACTATGTCAAAGATTGTTGCAACGGCAGTCATCAATGGCGCGAATAAGATTGTCACTGAATGTGAGGAATTCTTAAATAAAGCTATTAAAGAAAAGGGTGAATCTCAAAAGGTCGAGTTTCCCGACACGGCGTTCTATCTGCCCATGGCAAACGCGCTCCTGGGGGCCGAAGTTAAGACGCTCGGTGAGATGAAACCTATTCTGAAGGAGGCAAAGTCACTTCTCCATACCCCGCCGAGTGAACACCTATGGCTTCCTTATCTGGGCGATACGCTTGACTCAGGCATTGGTACGCTGCTTGCGGAGGAGATGATCTGTGTCCTGCGCTATCTTTATGGCCAGGAGCCGCAGGTGGACTGCGAAGGTTTCTTTTCAGATACGATATTACGTACTCTTGGCATCCAGCTTGTAGATGGGAGGATGCCGGGTTTTGCCGCCGTATTGGGCGCTGCGCCGGACAATAAGACAGCGGTCGAAATCGTGAGAGAATACCAGAAACGCTCAATACTCTGTTTTGTCGGATGCAGCACAAACGGAAGGTCTATCATAGATCAGCTTAAAGAAGAAGGTGTTGAGATGGGGTGGGATGCATATATCGTACCTTTTGGCAGAGATACCATAAGCGCCATCTATCCTTTGCACTGGGCGATAAGGGGCGCATTGACTTTTGGCGGCCATAAAAAAGGAGAAGCGCTCAAGTGCCTGACATACTGCAAGAATAGAGTATTCGCGTTTGGTGTAACGCTTGGCGCGCTTGATGATATGAAGTATGCTACGGGCGCGGGAGCTATAAATATGGGCTTCCCGATCATAGCCGATACCGATATACCGGAGATCAGGCCGACAGGTATATGTACATATGAACATCTTGTGAGCGAGAAAGACCATAAGAAAATAGTACCTACTTCCATTGAGGTGCGTGGTGTCAAGGTCAAGATATCGGAGATACCGATACCCGTCTCTTACTCCCCGGCCTTTGAGGGAGAGAGGGTGCGGCGTGAGCAGATGTTTGTCCAGTTTGGCGGCAAATACTCTGATGCCTTCGAATTTGTCACTGCAAAGGATCTAAATGATGTAGAGGACGGGAAGATCTCCGTAGTCGGCATTGAGACCGACAAGATGGAAGATGGCAAAGCGTATCCGCTTGGGGTATTGGTCGAGGTGGCCGGCCGCAAGATGCAGAAGGATTTTGAACCAATTCTCGAGAGACAGATCCATTCGTTCCTCAACGAAGCGATGGGTATATTCCATATGGGCCAGAGGAATATGTGCTGGGTAAGGATAAGCAAGGTTGCCCACGAAAAAGGGTTTAAGTTAGCCCATTTTGGCACAATTCTCCACGCCAGGATGCATGAGGTCTTTGGCGCAATAGTAGATAAGTGCCAGGTAACCATACTTACCAATGAAGCCGATGTGAAGAAGCATATGGAGGGGGCGATAAAGGTCTATAACGAAAGAGACGAGCGTATGGCCGGGATGACAGACGAATCGGTCGATACATTCATGTCATGCCAACTCTGTCAGTCCTTCGCTCCTAATCATCTTTGTGTAATCAAACCAGAAAGGTTGGGTTTGTGCGGTGCCTACAGCTACCTTGATGCCAAGGCAAGTTTTGAGTTAACCCCCACAGGCCCCAATCAGCCGATCAAAAAAGGCGAATGCATTGATCCGGTAAAAGGCGAATGGAAAGGGATAAATGAATTTATCTACCAGAAGTCTAACAAAACCCTGGAGCGGTTTCATGGTTATTCTATCATGGATTTTTGTGAGACAAGTTGTGGTTGTTTTGAGTGTATTGTAGCCATCTTGCCGGAGGTGAATGGTTTTATGATAGTGAATAGAGAATACTCGGGCATGACGCCCTGCGGGATGAAATTTACCACACTGGCAGGTTCTGTCGGCGGAGGTGCGCAGACGCCCGGTTTCATGGGTATCGGAAGGTTATATATTGTTTCCAAAAAGTTTATCAGCGCTGACGGAGGTTTAAAGAGAATAGTCTGGATGCCTAAAGAGATGAAAGAGGCCCTGGGCGATAAGTTGAAGAAGCGATGCGAAGAGCTGGGCGACCCGGATCTTGTAAATAAAATAGCGGACGAAACGAACGCGACGACGATGGAAGAGTTGATGCCGTATCTGGAAAAGGTTAAGCATCCCGCATCTTCTATGCCGGCACTCATATAATAAGAGGAGGATCTGATCAATGGCCTTATCGGGACTTGAGATCTATAAACTATTACCGAAGACGAACTGTAAGGACTGTGGTTTTCCGACATGCCTGGCATTCGCTATGCAGCTTGCCGCCAAGAAGGCATCACTCGATAAGTGTCCCCACGTAAGCGCTGAAGCAAAGCAGGCGCTCGAAGGCGCATCACAGCCTCCGATCAAGCTGGTCACCGTGGGAACCGGAGACGGAAAGCTTCAGATAGGCAACGAGACGGTTATGTTCAGGCACGAGGAGACGTTCCATCACCCGGCGGGTGTAGGTTTTCTTATTGAAGACTCACTCGATGACGCCGCACTTAAGAAGAAGCTCGATAAGATAAATAAGCTTCAGTTTGAACGCGTCGGGCAAAGAATAGGCGCAAATGTCGTTGCTATAAAATCCGCAAGCGGTGATGCAGCGAAATTCTCACAGGTAGTAAAGAGTGTCTGTGGGAGTACGAAGTTAAACATCGTGCTTGTTGCCGAAGATCCAAAGGTCTTAGCTGCCGGTGTTGAGGCATCTAAGGATAGAAGGCCTCTTCTGCATGGAGCCAATAAGGCCAATGTTGATGAGATGGTTAAGGTGGCCAAGGGCGCAGGCCTGCCGCTGGTCGCGGTTGCATCGGGGCTCGAGGAGATAGCAGAGCTTACCCAGAAGATCAAGGCAGCCGGTGTGGAGGAGATCGTCATTGATACGGGACCCAAGGACCTTACAGCCAAGGTGAATGATCTGACATACGCGCGCAGGATGGCGCTTAGGAAGACATTCAGGCCCCTGGGGTATCCGGCAATAGCATTTACGACGAGCAGTGAACCCGCGGATGAGATCGCTGAGGCGGCGAGTTTTATCTCTAAATATGCAGGTATCGTCATAATGAAGAATTGTGAACCGGAAGAGGTATTGCCCATACTGGCAACGAGACAGGATCTCTACAACGACCCTCAGAAGCCGGTCCAGGTAGAGCCCAAGGTCTATGATATAGGCAATGTGACGAAGGAGTCACCACTTATTGTTACAACAAATTTCTCTATTACGTATTACACCGTTGCAGGTGAGGTAGAGGCATCGAAGGTACCGACGAGGATAATGGCCTGCGATGCGGAAGGGATGTCTGTCCTGACCGCATGGGCGGCTGAGAAATTTACACCGGAGACGATAACGCGGATGCTCGGTACCGTGAATGCCGACAGCCTCGTTTCGCACCACACGATAGTTATTCCGGGATATGTAGCAGTTATGAGTGGTAAGCTGGAAGAGGGTTCAGGGTGGAAGATACAGGTGGGGCCGAGAGAGGCCTCAGGGTTACCCAATTATCTTAAAAACTTCAAGGTATAATAATGATAAAACCAAAGAAGAAAAAGAAGGCCAAGGCCGCGCAAAGCTCTAAAGGCAAATGTTCAGTCACCTTCTTACCGTATGGCAAGAAGGTAAAGACAGAATGTGGCAGGGAACTCTTGGCAGCGGCCATAGAGGCCGGCGTACATATGACATCGAGCTGTGGTGGTGATGGCGTGTGCGGCAGGTGCAAGGTTGTAATCAAAAAAGGCGATTATGTAACAGAACCCTCCGGCCGGATAACACCCGAAGAGCGCAAAAAGGGGTATGTGCTGGCATGTCTTACATCGATCAGAGGTGATATGGTCGTCTTTGTTCCGCCTGAGTCACGACTTGAACTTGACAAGGTAAAGGATGAGGACTCAAAGTACTCAAGGCTTCAAGGTATCTACAGTACTGCCGAGGATGTAGACAAGGCAGACTCTATTATCGAAGAGGGTGTCTTTGGCCATTCACCTTTAGCTACAAAGTTATATCTGGAACTCCCAAAGCCCACCCTCGATGATAAATTGAGTGATCTTGAGAGGGTATATCGGGAGATACGAAAAAAGAGCGGCGCGACTATAATGCAGACGGGCCTGAAGAATATTAAGCGGCTCGGCCATGTATTGCGTACAAGTAATTGGCGTATAACTGTCACCCTGGGTAAACGAAATGAAACTACAGAGATAGTCCTCGTCGAACCCGGAGACAGGTCGAAGACGAACTATGGAGTAGCCTTTGATATCGGAACTACTACAATTTCAGGACAGCTGGTCGATTTACGGACGAAGAAGGCCTTGGGTACAAAGGCTACATATAATCGGCAGGCAGTCTTTGGGAGCGATGTCATAACGAGGATAATATTTGCCAGTGAAGAGGATGGACTCGAGAGGCTTCACCACGCCGTTATCGATAATTTGAATGATATTATCCGCGAGCTTGCAAAAGAGCGTAATATAAGCTTAAACGACATAACAGGTGTCATATGTGCCGGCAATATGACGATGGTACACCTTCTATTGAGGGTCGACCCGACCTTCATACGCAGAGAACCGTACGTACCTACCGCCAATTTTGTCCCTGTAATACGCGCGGCAGAGGTTGGGATCAAGATAAATCCGAGAGGGCTCCTTTCCTGTGTGCCGGGAGTCTCAACCTATGTCGGGGGTGACATAACAGCCGGTGTGATATCGAGCGGCATAGCAGATGCCAAGAAGCTCCATCTTTTAATAGATATAGGAACGAATGGCGAGCTCGTTGTGGGCAGCAAGGAGTGGCTCATCTGTTGCGCGGCATCGGCCGGGCCCGCTTTCGAGGGCAGTGGCGTGACCTGCGGGGTGAGGGCCTCCAGCGGCGCCATACAGAAGATCAAGATAGATCCGGCTACCTTTGAGCCAAAGTACGAGACCATAGGTAAGACAAAGGCCAAGGGTATATGTGGCTCAGGCTACATAGATTTACTGGCTGAGCTTTATAAAGCAGGGTTGATAAACCGTGACGGTAAGTTTGATAAGTCCATAAAGACTAAAAGGCTTCGCGACTCAGATATCGGCATGGAGTATGTGCTCGTATATCGGAGAGATGCGGATGTCGATTATGATATCATCATTACAGAAGCAGATATCGAGAACCTGAAGCGATCGAAGGGCGCTATATACAGCGCTGCTTCATTCTTGCTTGCAAAACTCGGTTTAAGCTTTGATAATGTCGATAAGATATTCATCGCAGGCGGGTTTGGTACGTATCTCAATATAGAGAAGGCGATTACCATCGGGCTTTTACCGGATCAGCCAAGGGAGAAGTTCGTTTTTATAGGTAATAGTTCCCTGGCAGGTTCTCGCGAGATACTCCTCTCTTATGAAGCCATGCTAAAGTCAGAGGATGTGGCTCGAAAGATGACCTATTTTGAGCTTTCGAACGAGCAGGCATATATGAATGAATATATATCGAGCCTATTCTTCCCGCATACGGACCTAAGCCGTTTCCCGAGCGTTAAGAAGACAACGAAGAAGGCGCGGTCATAGATGGGATATGTCATAGCCGTAGCAGGAAAAGGCGGTACAGGCAAGACGACGATCTCAGCCTTTATAATAGATTGGCTTGCGAAGGAGTTGAAGGGGACGATACTGGCATCTGACGCAGACCCTAATTCGAACCTCGCCGATGCACTGGGTTTAAAAGAAGGCGAGACGATCGTAGGAATACTCGAAGGGATCGCCAACTCGACAGATACAGTTCCAGCCGGCATGACAAAGGAGCGTTATATAGACCTGAAGGTCCAGGAGTCGCTCGTTGAGACCCCCAGGTTTGATCTTTTGGTCATGGGCAGGCCGGAGGGACCGGGATGTTACTGCTACGCGAATAATGTCCTGCGTGGCATAATCGAGAAGCTCGAAAAGAATTACGATTACATTGTAATGGACAACGAAGCCGGTATGGAGCACCTATCACGCCGTACTCGCCGCAAGATCGATCTACTCTTGCTTGTAAGCGATGCGACCGTTGTCGGCATCAGATCCGCAAAGAGGATCCTGGATCTTGCCAATGAGCTCGAGATAGAGATAACAAAGTCCACACTACTAGTCAATAGATCAATATTGGACGTGGCGCCTATAAAGAATGAAGCAAAAAAGCTCGGCCTGGATCTTTTAGAGATCCTTCCCGAGGATCCACGCATAAATGAATTGAAGATCGAAAACAAGTCTGTACTCGGGCTCACGCAGGATGCCGAACTTCGCACTCTACTTGCGGAAGCACTGAAGAAAAGATGTCCGGTTGCGAAAAAAATAGTTCATTAGGAGGAGAATATGGCATTGGAACTTATTAAGGATAAATGGACAAATAACATTAACGAGGTTATGTTGGGGGCTGATAAGCCTATTAAGGTAGGTGGTGAAAACACGCTTCCATTTCTCTTCCAGGAAGGCGACATGCCAAATAGGCCGGTCGTTGCGATGGAAGTCTGGGATATGGAACCACCCGATTGGCCCGCACACCTTAAAGCCGCACTGGGCGATGCAGTAAAGTCGCCGGTCGAGTGGGCTAAAAAAGCGATAAGTGAATTTGGGGCAGACTTGATAGTCCTAAGACTCCAAAGTGCCAATCCTGAAACCGGCAATGCTTCAGCAGATAAAGTGGCAGAGACTCTCAAGTCAGTACTTGCCGCCATAGATGTGCCCCTTATAGTAATAGGATGCGGCGATGATCAAAAAGATAATGACATCATGCCTAAATGTTGTCAAGCGGCAAAGGGCAAGAATTGTCTCTTTGGACTCGCTACTGAAGATAATTATAAGACCCTGACGGTAAGCTGCATGGCAGACGGCCACAGCATAATTGCCGAGAGCCCGATTGATATCAATATAGCCAAGCAGGTTAATATACTCATCACGGACATGGGTTTTGATGCCAAAAGAATAGTAATGCATCCGACTACCGCGTCATTGGGATACGGCATGGAATATGTCTATTCTATCATGGAACGCGCGCGCCTTGCCGCGCTCAATGGCGACAAGATGCTCGCTATGCCATTTATACTCTTTGTGGGACAAGAAGTATGGCGTGTCAAAGAGGCAAAGGAAGAAGAGCCGGGTTGGGGTGATGTTGCAAAGCGCGGCCATCTCTGGGAGATGACAACAGCCATAAATATGTTGCAGGCTGGCGCAGACATCCTCGTCATGAGACACCCCCAGGCCTTCAAAGATACCAAAAAAGCTATCGAACGCCTAATGAAAAAATGACAAAAAAACCAAGACGTTTCTCAACTCAATCGGAGATCTGCCCCAAACTCAATCGGAGATCTGCCCCCCCGGCAGAATAAAATGATCGATCAAATAGAGGAAAAGGAGTTTTGAAAAATGCTTATCATAGGCGAACTCATCAATGGTATGTATCAGAATGTAGCAAAGGCCATAAAAGAGCAGGATAAGGCTATAATACAGAAGTTGGCTAAAGATCAGACCGAAGCCGGGGCGAATATGCTCGATGTTAATACCGGCCCGGCTTCTGCAACCCCGGTTGAGACGATGAAGTGGCTGGTCGAGACGATACAGGAAGCGGTCGATACGCCGCTGGCTATTGATAGCACAAAAGCGGATGTGATAGAAATCGGTCTCAAGACCGCCAAGTCACGGGCACTGATCAACTCGACAAGCGCAGATGACGAGAAGCTTGATAGGTTGCTTGGATTGGCCAAACAGTATAATGCCCAGATAATCGGTTTGACAATGGATAAGAAGGGTGTCCCGCGAGATCGCGCCACAAGGAGTGAGCTTGCGCTCAAGATAGTATCCAAGTGCATGGAATCAGGCGTGAATTTAGAAGATCTTTACATAGACCCAATAGTATTGCCGGTTAATGTTGCCCAAAATCAGGGTATAGAGGTACTTGAGGCAATAAGGGAGTTTCAGCTGCTCTGCGATCCACCACCAAAGACGGTGGTAGGTTTAAGCAATGTATCACAGGGTACACAACAGCGCCCGCTCATAAATCGTATCTTCATGGTCATGGCTATAGCCAATGGTCTTTCAGGGGCTATTCTTGATCCGCTCGACAAGGATCTGGTCGATGCCGCTGTAACGGCGGAGTTGATCTTAAACAAGCACATCTACTGCGATTCGTTTCTTACGGCATATAGAAAATAGAGATTGCTTCGTCGGCAGGGAGTCATAACAAGGCCTCCTCGCAATGACGAAGATATTTAGGAGGTGTATGAGATGGACAGAAAGAAAGTTACCATACCGGAGTTACAAAACATTAAAGCCAAGGGTGAGAAGATCACCATGCTAACCGCCTATGACTATCCTATGGCAAAGATAATGGATGAGGCCGGGATAGATATGATCCTTGTCGGTGATTCGCTGGGCATGGTTGTCTTGGGTTATGAATCGACATTGCCGGTTACGATGGATGAGATGATACACCACACCAAGGCTGCTAAACGCGGTACAAAAAGTGCCTTCTTAGTCGGGGATATGCCATTTATGTCTTATCAGGCTTCAATAGAAGATGCGGTATGCAATGCCGGCCGGTTTATGAAAGAGGGCGGTTGTGATGCCGTAAAACTGGAGGGTGGCGCAGAGGTAATAAAACAGGCCAAGGCGATATTCGACGCCGGGATTCCGGTTGTGGGCCACCTCGGCCTTACCCCGCAGAGCGCGACAAAGCTCGGTGGTTTCAAGGTGCAGGGCAAGGACGCCGAAGCAGCGAAAAGAATAATAGACGATGCACTAAAGCTGCAGGAGGCGGGTTGTTTTTCCATTATCCTTGAGTGCATACCGGATAAGCTGGCAAAGATGATTACCGAGAAAGTCACCGTACCCACAATCGGTATAGGCGCGGGTCCTGATTGCGATGGACAGGTTCTCGTGACGCATGATATGGTGGGACTATTTGACAGGTTTGTACCGAAATTCGCGAAACAGTATGTAAAGCTTTCCGACCAGATGGGAGGGGCGTTCCGGGAATATATCGCAGAAGTAAAAAAAGGAGAATTCCCTACCCAAAAGCATAGTTTTGTGATGAAACAGGAAGAGTTGGAAAAGGTTTAAAAAAATAGATAAGGGGTGAAATATATGAAGATAGCTATAGTCGGTCCCGGAGCCATGGGCAGTCTCTTCGGCGCGTTCCTTGCGCGTTCAGGCGAAGATGTCTGGATGCTCGATCACAGGGAGGATAGGGCAACGCATATAGAAAAGAGCGGCATAAAGGTTGAGGGAATAAGCGGCAATTTTCGCGCAAGTGTGAAAGCGACCACGGATCCCAAGAAGATCTCGGGAGCCGAGCTTATCATAGTCTGCGTCAAATCCTATGATACCGAAGCTGTGGTAAAAAGGATAAAGTCACTCCTGGGTGATGAGGCCTTGATCCTGACACTTCAAAATGGTTTAGGGAATATCCAGATTATAGAGGATGTGGTCGATTCCGCGAAGATAATAGCCGGTGTTACATCCCATGGCGCTACATTACTTGGATGGGGGCACGTGAAGCACGCCGGTAAAGGCGAGACTGTCATAGGTAGATTGGATGGTGCATTGACGGGTCGCCTGCGTACCATAGCATCGATATTTAAGAAGGCAGGTTTTGATACGCGGTCTTCGAGGGATATAAGGGGGCTCATCTGGTCTAAGCTTATAATCAATGTTGGGATAAATGGCCTTACAGCTGTTACCCGGCTCAATAATGGCAGATTGGTCGAGTACGAAGGGGTGCGCGAGGTAATGCGCGCTGCCGTATCGGAGGCCGTTAAGGTCGCAAGGAGGAAACGGATAAAACTTGCCTATGACGATCCCATACAGAAGGTCGAATCCGTCTGCAGGGCAACATCAGGTAATATCTCCAGCATGCTTCAAGACGTGCTCAACAGGAGGAAGACAGAGATAGATTTCATAAACGGTGCCATAGTAAGACAGGCAAAGGGGCTCGGGATTGCCACGCCGACGAATGAAACTCTGCTCGACTTAGTTAAGACGGTAGAGGAAAGTTACGATAAGTATATTAAGACATAAAGGGCGCGAGTTTAATGATAATAATTGGTGAGAGGATAAACACATCCAGGGAGAGCGTAAGTAAAGCCGTTAGGGAGAAAGACGCCTCCTTTATAATTAAAGAGGCGAAGAGGCAGGCTGAGGCAGGAGCAAATTTTATAGATCTTAATTGCGGTACCCTGTTAGATAATGAACCAGATGCGATGGCATGGCTTGTTGAGACCGTCCAATCGGATCTTGAGCTGTCACTATGCATAGATAGCCCAAACGCAGCTGCCATTGAAGCGGGCTTGAAAGTATGCCGAAAACCTGCACTGATCAATTCCATAACGGGAGAGAAGAAGCGCTTAGAAGAGATAGCGCCCCTCGCAAATAAGTATAATGCATCTCTTATCGCGCTTACGATGGATGACAAGGGTGTCCCGTCTACCGCGCAGGATAGGGTGCGCATAGCGAAATCCCTTCTTGATAGTTTATCCAAATTTGAGATAAATGCAGAGAGGATCTATTTTGATCCAATAGTGCAACCTATAAGCAGTGGACCGGACCAGGGCGCGGAGTTTCTGAAGGCCATTCGTCTTATAAAGGAATTACCGGGCGCAAAGGTCGTATGCGGCCTCTCAAATATATCATACGGCTTGCCCAATCGTCGCCTCATTAATAGCACTCTCTTATCCATGGCGCTTTTGGCCGGTCTCGATGCTGCGATACTCGACCCCCTCGACAAGTCCATAATTTCAAACCTGCGCGCCTCTGAGGCGCTCTTGGGCGAGGATGAGTACTGCATGAATTATATAAAGAGTTTCAGAGAGAATAAACTTATCTCTGTTTAGGGAGGGCAACATGCTAAAAAAAATATTTATCGCGGCTACTCTACAAAACGAAGGAAAGACTACGGTATCCCTCGGCCTTATACGCGCGTTGAGAAAACGTTTTCGCCGCATAGGGTTTATAAAGCCTATCGGACAGCGATATTTACAAGAGCAGGGGTATAAGGTAGATGAGGATTCGGTCCTGATTGAGAAGGTCTGTAATGTCGAATGCCTCCTTAAGGATATGTCGCCGGTTGCCATAGAAAAGGGTTTTACGGAACGCTACATTGACAAGCCAGACAAAAAGGCGCTCGTATCTAAGATAAAGGCATCATTTAAAGGTGTTTCCCAGGGAAAGGATCTTGTTGTGATAGAAGGGACGGGCCATGCCGGTGTCGGATCCTGTTTCGACCTCTCGAACGCGGATGTAGCGCACCTGCTCGGTTCCAAAGTTATACTGATATCATCCGGCGGTATAGGCCGTCCGATAGATGAGATTATGCTAAATGTGGCGCTCTTTAAGCAAAAAGGGGTAGGAGTTCTCGGCGTCATCATAAATAAGGTAAAGAAGGATAAGTATAAAAAGATAAAGAGATACGTTGAAAAAGGTTTTAAGCGACAGGGGATAGATGTTCTTGGTGTTTTGCCATATATTAAGACCCTGACCAACACTACGATAAAGGAGATAATGGATGAGACCGGGTTTAAGCTCCTTTGCGGTAAAGCCAACGTAAATAATAAAGTCGCAAAGGTCCTTATCGGAGCAATGGAGCCTCGGGATGCCCTCAATTTCATAGAGGATGACTCCCTTCTCATAACACCCGGTGACCGGGAAGATATGGTCCTGACAGCAACGAGCATAAATGCGGTAAAAGGTGCAGGCCATCCCAAGATAGCGGGTCTTGTCCTTACAGGAGGTTTCCTGCCGCACGACATGATCATGAACCTCGCTGCCAAAAGCGGTATACCGGTCTTGTATGCAAAGAATGACACCTATTCAGTTGCATCGAAGATACACGACCTCACCATCAAGATACGGCCTCAGGATGAAGAGAAGACACGTCTTGTGGAAGAGCTCATCGAGGAGTATGTAGATATCGATAGGTTGATCAAGAAACTATGAAGGTCTTATCCCGCCTTATCTTCGCATCGTTAATATGCCCACTCTCAATATCGTTGTGTGGATGCGCTCAAGACCAGTCGACTAAGACGACTCGATTGCTCATGGGGACATTTGTATCCATAGAGGCCTTCGATCCTGATCTGTCGAAGAAGGATCTGGCCGACAAGGTCGAGATGGCATTTGGTGAGATGGCTCATATAGAAAGCTTGATGAGCCCGGTGCGATCCGAGAGCGATGTCTACAGAATAAATAGATCTGCCCGCACAAGAAGGATACCGGTCGAGCCTTATACGGCAGAGGTGCTTAAAAAAGCGCTCGAGATCTATTCCGTAAGCGACGGCGCTTTCGATGTTACGATCGGGCCCATGGTAGACTTGTGGAAAACTTCCGGTAAGAGGGGCCGGCTTGCAAAGTCTTCAGTTATAGAAAAGTCGCTTAAGGGTGTAGGTTCCGACGGATTTATGCTGGAGCAGGATGATAGCATAGTATTGCTAAGGAGGAGAGATTTAGAGATAGACTTAGGCGGCCTGGCCAAGGGTTTTGCTGTAGACAAGGCAGCGGGGTTCCTTAAAGAAGAGGGCATAAAATCCGCCCTAATCGATGCGGGGGGAGATATCCGTTGCATAGGGAAGAACAAAAAGGGTGAGCCGTGGTCAGTAGGTGTGAGGGATCCTCAGGATAGGACACAAGTATTAGCAGTGCTAAGTCTGCAAGACGAATCTGTAGCAACTTCGGGAGATTATGAGCGTTACTTCACAATAGACGGTAAGGTGTATTCCCATATCATCGATCCACGCTCAGGCCGTCCCGTAGATAATAATGTTAAGAGCTCAACAATAGTAGCAAAAGATTGCATGACGGCAGATGGCCTTGCAACCGCGACCTTTGTGTTGGGTCCGGAGAAGGGTATAAAGCTTATCGAGTCCATGGATGGAGTTGAGTGTTTAATGGTCGTAGAAGATGGTGATGAGATGCGCTCAATATGCTCATCCGGTTTTGCGAGTAAACTAAACAGGTGATCATGAATACCAAAACAAAAAAGATAGTAGTGGCTATGAGCGGTGGCGTCGATTCCTCTGTGGCCGCTGCCCTTTTGGTTGAAGCAGGCCATGAAGTTATAGGTGTTACTATCAAGCTCTGGCCCGGAGGCGAGTGTGAGAAGGATCGCCCGCTTAAGAGTTGTTGCTCACTAAGTGCCATAGATGATGCGCGCTCAGTAGCAGATATGCTGAATATACGCCACCATGTTGTCGATTTTTCAAAAGAGGCGCAGAGTGAGCTCATTGACTATTTCTGCAGGGAATATTCCCATGGCCGTACACCAAACCCATGCATCGTCTGTAATGAGAAATTGAAGTTTGGAAAACTGCTTGAGTGGGCAAAGAAGTTGGGTTGTGACCATGTGGCTACAGGCCACTACGCGAGAAGTGAGGAGACGGGAGGCCGATACATCCTAAAAGAGGCCGACTATAAGGATAAGGATCAGTCGTATGTCCTCTTTTCTCTCACGCAAGAGCAACTGGCGTCCGCGATCTTTCCTTTAGCAGGTAAGACTAAGGATGAGGTAAGAGCTTTGGCCGCTAAGCTTGGGTTAAAGGTCCACGACAAGGTCGAGTCCCAGGAAATATGTTTTGTCGAGGGAGATTATCGCGATCTGCTCAAGGAGAAGAAGATAGATGGCCTGGAGCCCGGTGATATAGTCGATGGGGGTGGTCTGGTTTTAGGCAGGCACAAGGGATTCGCCTCATATACACTGGGCCAAAGGAAGGGCTTAGGGATTGCTAATAGCCAACCTCTTTATGTAACGCGGATAGAGCCCGAGACCAATCGTATCGTTGTAGGTATAAAGGATGACGTGAAGAGGAGAGAGTTTTTGGTAAAGGGTATCAATTGGATTTCTCAAAAGCCCTCAGATGAAAAGAGAAGAGCAGATGTTAAGATACGTTCACAGCACAAGAAGGCATTGGCAACCCTGCATATGATCGATGATAGTGTGAAGGTCATATTTGATCAGCCTCAAGAGGCTCCGACGCCGGGACAAGCCGCTGTCTTTTATGATAAAGATACGGTATTAGGTGGTGGATGGATAGAAGAAAGTTATTAAGTTCGAATCGGGATAAGAAGCTTAAGAAACTGCATGCTATCTTGCGCAGGATGAAGCGTCTCTTAGTCGCGTATTCAGGCGGATTGGACAGCACGTTCTTATTGGCTAATGCATTGCTCGTTTTGGGCCGTGACAATACTTTGGCGGTAACTGCGGATTCTGAGACATATCCAAAGAGGGAGAGGCGCGATGCCCGAAAGATTGCGCTGAAATTGAGAGCGCCCTGGGTTTCGATTAAGACGAGTGAGCTTGAAATACCCTCCTTTAAAGATAACCCGCCCGATAGATGTTACTACTGCAAGATGGAATTATTCAGCACGCTAAAGAGCGTTGCCAAGAGGAAAGGCATTGACTGGGTAGCGGACGGGACCAATTATGATGACAGAAAAGATCTACGATATGGCACAAAGGCTGCTAAGAAACTGGGTGTAAAGAGCCCCTTATTTGAAGCGAGACTTACGAAGGCAGATTTACGTGTTCTATCTAAAGATATGGGGCTACCCACATGGGATAAACCTTCATTCGCGTGCCTGGCATCGCGATTCCCATACCACAGACCGATAACGAAGAAGGGCGTCGATACAGTCGATAAGGCAGAGGATTTTTTGATAGGGCTGGGGTTCAAACAGGTCAGGGTGCGTCACCATGGTCAGATAGCGCGTATAGAGGTACCTCAAAAAGATATAAAAAGATTGAACAAACCCGACCTTCGTGATAAAATAAGGCGCAAATTGACCCGTTTAGGATTCACCTATGTCGCAGTCGATCTTGTTGGCTACCGAACAGGAAGCATGAATGAAGCTTTGTTAAAACGTTGAATGGCGGTGTAGCTCAGCCTGGCAGAGCAAGCGGCTCATACCCGCTGCGTCGTAGGTTCAAATCCTACCGCCGCTACCATAGTTACAGATGTCGGCATTAGTGCCGCAGGCTTAAGCCTGCGGCACAGAGAGCGGCACAGAGAAAGGCAAGGGACAGCGTGTGAAATATTTGCTGTCCCAATTTTTCCAGATGATAAAAGATAAAACGCTAAATACAATCAAAAAATATAATATGCTTCGAAAAGAGGATTTAGTGCTCCTTGGGTGTTCCGGGGGTCCGGATTCTCTGGCGCTTCTACACATTCTTTGCGGACTTCGCAAAGAACTCGGCATTACATTGCACATTGCTCACCTCAACCACATGATCCGCAAAGAGGAAGCATTGCGGGATGAAAAGTTTGTCATGAGGATTGCCCACAAACTAAAAGTGCCTGTTATTGTCGGGCGGGAAGATGTCCCGCGCCTTGCGCGCTTAAGTAAGATGTCTACGGAAGAGGCGGCAAGGAAGGCCAGGTATGATTTTCTGCTTATGACGGCAAGCGCGATCGGCGCCTCAAAAATTGCCGTAGCCCATAACCTGGATGACCAGGTTGAGACGACCCTCATGAGGTTTATCAGGGGCGCGGGTGTAGAAGGGTTAGCAGGCATACCACCTGTACGCGGCATCGAAGGATTGCTTATAATTCGGCCGCTTATTGAGGTGTGGCGCGATGAAATAGAGAGATACTTAAGGCGAAAGAAGCTGCGCGCGAGGACGGATTCGACGAATAGAGATACGAAATACCTTAGAAATAGGATCCGACTTAAGCTCATACCCCTGCTAAAGAAATCTTATAATACCGGGGTAAAGAATACGCTGCGAAAGATAGGCGAGAATATGCGCGATCTAAAAGGGTTTATGGAGAAGGATATACTCCGCGCGTATTCTGAGTCTGTTAAAAAAGAAGGAATGGACGTCACTTTAAATTTAAGAAGATTTTTGAAATGCCATATTGCCGTGCAGAAAGAAGTGATCCGTCTATGCATCAAGGAAGCTGGCGGGGAGATGAGAAAGATAAGATATGACCACTGGCAGGATCTCGATAGGTTGATCAGAGAGCCAAAGCAAAAAGGGCGTATCTGTCTCCCGTCCAAATTATGGGCTTCAAAGGAGAGCGGTAAAATCATTTTCCATAGGCCGGTAAGATTTCCTGATGAGATGTCATTGCTTGTGGGTGTTGAATTGAATATACCCGGCGAGACCAAACTTCCGCTATTGAGAGTCAGGATAGATGCCAGGGTTTCCTGTAAGAGGCCCGTCCGATTGCGGTCGAAAGGTAGAAGCGCGGAGTATTTTGATCTGGAGAGATTGAAGTTGCCCCTGATCGTGCGGAATAGGCAGGAGGGGGATCTTATACGGCCATTTGGCATGCGCGGCACAAAGAAGATACAGGATCTCTTTGTTGACCAGAAGATACCCCGTTTAAAGCGGGATCATATTCCTATCGTATCTTCAGGTAAAGAGATAGTCTGGGTGCCGGGTGTGAAGAGGGGCAGTGGAGCTGCCATTACCGATAGCACCCGCAAGGTGCTACGATTGCGCGCACATAAATTGTAGCTACTTAAAAAAATATTTGCTTTAGTTCTATATATCTGTTAAAATTATAAGCTAAGTAATAATACATTACACATTAAAGGACGGTGAAGATGAAACAAGATATGAAGATGAAAGGTAAAGAGACAAAAAGGCCTATAGGCAAGCCTAAAGGGCCCGCCACTCCACCGGGCGGAAAGAACCTTATGATATGGATGCTTGTGGGGTTGGGGATACTCTATCTCCTGCACATGAGCAGCCGTACGCTTGAGCAATCGATAAGACAGATCGGGTATAGTGAATTCTTCAGAATGGTCGAGGGGAATGAAACGACAGGCCTTATCGATTCGGCGGTCCAGACCGAGAAGATAATAAGCGGCACCTTATCTGATGGCACGAGATTCCAGGTAGATATCCCGGATAATGATCCAGAGCTCCTATCAATTATGCGTACAAATATACATAGCTTCGACATCAGCCCTCCTAAAACTTTCTGGGCAAATATGTTCTACTCCTTCATGCCCATAATTCTGTTTGTGGGATTGATGTGGTTCCTCTTCTACAGAGGTGCCGCACAGGGTGGCGGCCGTATCCTCTCTTTTGGAAAATCGAGGGCACGGCTGGTATCCGGAACGCAGCTCAAGACCACCTTCAAAGACGCTGCCGGCGTTGAGGAGGCCAAGGAAGAGTTACAGGAGGTAATAGAATTTTTAAAAAATCCGAAGAAGTTCCAGCGCCTTGGCGGCAAGATGCCAAAGGGTATCCTTTTGATGGGGCCTCCCGGTACTGGCAAGACACTCCTTGCAAAGGCCGTAAGCGGTGAAGCAGGCGTGCCATTCTTCAGTATATCGGGTTCCGATTTTGTTGAGATGTTCGTAGGTGTCGGCGCCTCACGCGTAAGAGATCTATTCGAGCAGGCAAAGAAGTCTGTAAAGCAGTCACAAAAAGGATGCATAATCTTCATAGACGAAATAGATGCCGTAGGACGTCAGCGTTTTGCGGGTATTGGCGGCGGACATGACGAAAGAGAACAGACGTTGAATGCGCTCCTCGTTGAGATGGATGGTTTCGATACAACGGCAGGAGTTATCTTAATAGCCGCTACCAACAGGCCTGATGTGCTCGATCCGGCTTTGCTGCGGCCTGGTAGATTCGATAGGCAGATCGTTATCGACATGCCGGACATAAATGGGAGAGAAGCCATTCTCAAGGTCCACATGCGCAACATAAAGGCTGCCGATAGCATAGATCTAAAATCGATAGCACGCCAAACCCCGGGTTTTACCGGAGCTGACCTTGCAAATCTCGCAAATGAAGGGGCGCTCCTTGGCGCGCGCAGGGACAAAGAGGCAGTTACGATGGAGGAGCTTGAAGAGGCGAGGGAGAGGGTTATGGCAGGGCCTGAGAGGAAATCCCGCGTGATAAGCGAGTACGAGAAGAAGGTAATTGCCTACCATGAATCGGGCCATTCACTCGTATCTCTATTGATACCGGAGGCAGATCCACTGCATAAGGTCTCTATCATTCCACGAGGGACTGCGGCATTGGGTTACACCATGCAGGTGCCTTCAGAGGATAGGTATATAGTTACCCAGAAGGAGCTCAATGCCAGATTGACAGTCCTTTTGGGAGGCCGCGCAAGCGAGGAACTCATATTGAACGAGTCTACCACAGGCGCGCACAATGACCTTGAAGTGGCAACGACCATTGCAAGGAAGATGGTCTGTCAATTTGGCATGAGCGATAAGCTTGGCAATGTCACACTGGGCAGGCACCATCAGCAGGTATTCTTAGGGCGCGACATCATGGAGGAAAAGAATTACAGTGAAGAGACTGCCCAGGTAATAGATAGTGAGGTAAAGCGCATAATTGATGAGTGTTATGATAGGGCGACGAAGTTATTGGATGACAATAAAGATAAGCTGGATAAGTTGACCAAACACCTACTCGAAAAAGAGACGCTCGACAGCGAAGAAGTAAGGGAGCTATTGGGGTTGAAGTTAGAATCGAAAGATAAACCCAAGGCTAAATCCGCGAGCAAAGAGGAAAAGAAGGAAGAGAAGAAGGGGTAATCGTGCTCAGCGCAGTCGTAGAAAAGATGGCATCATCTAAGACGCTTGTCTGCGGCAAGTTCAAGCTGGAACTTGGCCTGCGGACACATATAATGGGTATTTTAAACAGGACGCAGGATTCGTTCAGCGACGGCGGACTTTTTTTTGATGAGAAGAGGGCTGTTGAGCATGCCCTGAAGATGGCCGCCGATGGCGCGGACATAATTGACATAGGCGGTGAATCGACGAGGCCGGGCGCAGAAAGGATCAGCGTGGATGAGGAGTTGCGCCGGGTCATGCCGCTCATAGAAAGATTAGTTCCTGTCTTATCGATACCCATATCGATCGATACGACGAAAGCGGAAGTTGCCAGAGAAGCCCTTAAGGCAGGGGCATCAATTGTAAACGATATAACGGGATTGCACGGTGATCCCGAAATGGCAAGGGTGGTTGCTGCTGCAAATGCGCCCGTTATCATAATGCATATGCAGGGCGATCCACGGACCATGCAGCAGAACCCGGCCTATATTGACCTGATCGGTGAGCTGAAAGATTTTTTTGAATATTCAATAGACCTTGCTAAAGGGTCCGGCATAGATCCTGAAAAGATACTGCTCGATCCCGGTATAGGATTCGGCAAGACCGTAGAACATAACCTCGAGATAATAAAGAGGTTAGATGAATTTAAAGATTTGGGCAGGCCGATCGTAATTGGCACATCAAGAAAATCATTTATCGGGAAGGTATTAGATGCCGATGTCGATAAGAGATTGATCGGTACCGCAGCCACATGCGCCGCAGCTATATTGCGCGGGGCAGATATAATCCGCGTGCATGACATTGAAGAGATGTTGCAGGTAGCTAAGATGGTAGATTCCATTAAAGAGGGAACTATAAAAAAGGACAGGCCGATATTATGATGAACTATTTTTCACTTATCTGGAAGCCGATTCTGGAAATAGCAATCCTCTGGGTATTCTTCTATATGCTGCTCGCCTTTATAAAGGGTACGCGCACAGTCCAGGTTCTGAAGGGTTTGGTGCTACTGGCGGTCGTGTTTTTGATAACACAGCTCTTCCAGCTCGATGCCATAAACTGGATACTCACAAAGCTATTCGCTATATCTATCATAGGATTCTTGATAATATTCCAACCGGAGTTGCGTCGTGGTTTGGCGCGCATAGGGCAGTTCGGTGTATTTGTAAAGCAGGAAGAGATTATAGACGAGATTGTAGACGCTACGATATCGATGTCGACGAAGAAGATAGGCGCCATTATTGCGGTCGAACGGGAGATAGGGCTTAAGATCTTTGTAGAGAGCGGCGTTGCCCTCGATTGCAAGATCACAAGCGAGATGATAAACAGCATATTCATGCCTAATACCCCGCTGCATGACGGCGGTATAATTATCGAAGGAGATAGGATAGCGGCTGCCGGCTGCCTCTTTCCACTGACACAGGACCCAAAGTTTGAGAGCTCTTTCGGTACGAGGCACAGGGCAGCGGTGGGCCTGACAGAGGAGACGGATGCTATAGCTATAATAGTCTCCGAGGAGAGCGGCAATATATCTCTTGCCGTAGGCGGAAGATTGACGCGCAACATGGACCGGGAGACATTGGTCAAGGTGTTGCGTGGATTATATAAATCGGGGCGCCGGAAGAAAAAGGGAATACTCACAGCGCTGAATAAGCTGGGTGAACGATTCGCCAAAAAATCATAAAGGATTTTATACTATGAGTAGCGCTAAATTTGGGAATATGGGTTTGAAGCTGGTGGCATTGGGATTGGCGGTTATTACATGGCTTTATGTTACGGCAGAGCTCAATAAGGCACCCTCTGCAGAAGAGAGGCCTTTTTTGGGCGGTATACTTCCTCAACGGCTGATGGCGAAGAGTGTTCCGGTCAATGTGACTATTGTAGGGAATCCGCCTCAAGGGTATTCTATTTCCAAAGAAGATATTTCAATAAATCCTGATACATGTCTAATAGTAGGGCATCCATCACTTGTCGAACAAGTGGATAACGTAAGGACCATGCCTTTAGACATCAGGGAATATTCCAGGCCTGTTATAAAGAGTGTAGAGTTGGCTCCGTTTGCAAGAGGCATCACGATAGAAGGAGATGTTATAGAGGTTTCCATAAAGCCCGTCAAGACGAAGAAGGATGAGGCTGTTCACGTGCCGGAAGCGGCGGAGTGAAGGTTCGATGGTTAAGCTGGGTATAAATGTAGATCATGTAGCGACGGTAAGAGAGGCACGAAGGACGATAGAGCCGGATCCGGTTGAAGCAGCGCTTCTTTGTGAGAAGGCAGGTTGCGATTCGATAGTTGCCCATCTCCGTGTTGATAGGCGCCACATAAATGATGACGATCTCTGCCGGTTACGCAAGCGGGTTAAGACTCGCCTGAACCTTGAGATGTCTATCGACGATGAGATTGTTGCTATAGCATGTGATATCAAGCCGGATCAGGCCACACTGGTGCCCGAGAAGAGGCAGGAGATCACAACCGAAGGCGGGCTCGACGTTGTAGGCGGCAGCAAGGATATCAAAAAAGCCATAGATCGACTTAAAGAGCAGGGTATAGAGGTAAGCCTCTTTATAGATCCCGCAAAAGATCAGATAGAAGAGTCTAAGCGTATAGGGGCAGATATAATAGAGCTCCATACAGGGGCATACGCAAATAGCTCAAGCGATGGTGAAACGAATAGGCATCTGAAAGAGCTCAGCGAGGCGACCAGGCTCGCAAAGAGCATAGGGCTTAAAGTAGCTGCCGGTCACGGCCTTACATACAAGAACACAAAACCGGTAAGAGATATAGAGGGTATTGAAGAGCTCAATATAGGGCATTCTATAATATCCAGATCCGTCTTTGTGGGGATAGGGACGGCCGTAAAAGAGATGGTGGAGTTGATGAGATGAGTAAAAGACGAGACGTTAATGTATTAGGTTCCGGTGTTGATATAGTAGAGGTTCAGCGCATAAGGGGGGCGGTGGACCGCTGGGGCGATACATTTTTAAATAAGATATTTACTGCCGGAGAACTGAATTATGCCCGGGAGAAGAAGATACCGCATCAGCATCTTGCAGCGCGTTTTGCTGCCAAAGAAGCGATTGCCAAGGCGTTTGGTGATGGACGCGCCGCTTATATAACATGGCAGAATGTAGAGGTTGCCAATGACACAGAGGGCAAGCCGTACGTTATTCTGCGCGGTAAGGCCGAAGAGGAAAGAAAGGAAAGGGGCATTGTGGAGGTACTCCTCTCCATGTCACACACAAAAGAATATGCAGTAGCGAACGCGCTACTTATCGGGAATGGTAATGGTAAAGAGAGTTCTTAACGAAGTAACAAAGAGGCGCAGCCCGGAAACCCATAAAGGCGATTACGGCCATGTCTTTGTCCTGGCCGGATCGACCGGCATGACCGGCGCAGCATACCTTGCCTCCCAGGCCGCACTACTCTCAGGTTGTGGTTTGGTTACGTTGGGTATTCCTAAGAGCCTCAATGCTATAATGGAAGTCAAGTTGACCGAGGTCATGACAAAGCCTCTCAAGGAAACAGGGGAGGGTTCATTGGCCCTTGAGGCGTTTGATGAGATAAAATGTTTTATAGATTCCAGTGTTAATAGTATTGCGATAGGCCCCGGGCTCTCAACCAATAAAGAGACGGCTCTTTTAGTTGAGAAATTGATCACGACAATATCAAAGCCCATTACCCTGGACGCGGATGGAATAAATGCCTTTGTTTCACGGGCAGATGTGCTAAAGAGCGCGAAGGGGGAGGTAGTGGTAACGCCCCACCCGGGTGAGATGGCACGGATTAGTGGTATTGATACAGCCGAGATTCAACGCGACCGAAAGAGCGCAGCGCTCGATTTTGCCAGGAAATACGAAGTTATAGTTGTATTAAAAGGCCATAAAACGATAGTTGCTGATCCGGGTGGTGAGATATTCATAAACGAGACGGGAAATCCCGGCATGGCTTCGGGGGGTTGCGGTGATGTCCTTACAGGGATGGTAGCAAGTCTTATCGGACAGGGCCTCAAGCCCTACAACGCTGCAAAGCTCGCTGTTTACATGCATGGCTTAGCAGGTGATATCGCAATGCGGCATAAAGGCCAGATAAGCCTGATAGCCAGTGATATATTGGAGGCCCTACCAGAGGCATTCAGGTCTGCGTAGAGGACGTTCTCTATAGATTGTATTTGCCGGCGTAGCTCATCGGTAGAGCAGGGCTTTTGTAAAGCTCAGGTTGGGGGTTCGATTCCCTCCGCCGGCTCCATATATTGCGGATACAACCCTAAGGAGAATAAGTGCACAAAAAAGACAAAGGGAGTATCGCCGAAATGGCAGTCGCAACCAAATTAATGAAATTGGGGTGGACGGTCCTTCATCCTTTAAGTGAGAATAATCGCTATGATTTGGTTGCAGAGAGAGGTAATGAATTTAAGAGGATCCAGGTAAAATATGTAACGCCGAAGAACGGAGGTTTACCCGTTAATTGCAGAAGTAGTAATAATTGGTCCGTCAAGCGGTATAGTCCAAAAGAGGTAGATATAATAGCAGCTTATGATTCGAGGGATGAGAATATTTATTTTATACCATCCTCTATATTTAACGCTAGTACTATTAAGTTGAGGCTGGAGCCCACAAAGAATGGGCAAAGGCAGAAGATTAGACATGCAAAGGAGTTTATAAATCTGAATTAAAACTGGGCAGGTACCCGAGTGGCCAAAGGGGACAGACTGTGTAGAACGCAGCGTTGCTCTGAAAAGGGCAATGTAAAAGTGGGTGAATTCAGGGGAGCCCATATTTTTTATGGGTAATCGTGAGCCAAGCCCGCCAATATTTGCGGCGGGAAGGTGCAGAGACTTATAGCGCCCACCACCTACGGCAAAAAAGCTATGGTGATGAGATAGTCCAAGCCTCGAGGTAACTTGAGGGCACTTGAAATCTGTTGGCTCCGCCTACGAAGGTTCGAATCCTTCCCTGCCCACCATATAATAAAGAGGTATTATATGAAAAAGAACGCTTTCACCCTTATTGAACTCCTGATAGTTGTGATTATTGTTGGTATCCTTGCCACAGTAGCCTTACCCCAATATACCAAGGTGGTGGAGAAGGCGAGATGGACCGAGTGCTGGAGTAACCTCAATACCGTTCGCCGTGCATGCGAAATGTATTATCTTGAGCATGGTTTTTATCCCGACGGCACTGATGTGGGTAGTAACATGGCACCACTGAATAACTCTTTTATTGCATCATTGAAAGAGGATGTCGGTTTGCTAATAGATCTACCCGATACAAATGCAGAAGGCAGATATGTCTATTCTATCTATACGAGCGCCCATGCTAATCACCCGTCTAACAGCCCATCTAATCCCATATGTGTATGTGGATTCTGGGATAAGGACGGAGATAATGTTTGGGATGGTTCTCCCGAGCCATTTATAGATTTGTACTATAACGGGTCACACTTTCAAAACTACGGCGCCCCAGAGTTTTAATCGTATATAGCGTCACAGAGTTTTCTTTTCGTGATAGGCTGGGCGTGACGCAAGCGACCTAGCGGGAGTAGCTTAGTGGTAAAGCCTTGGCCTTCCAAGCCGATCATGTGGGTTCGATTCCCATCTCCCGCTCCAATTGTTTAGATGGAATGGTAGTCGATGGAATCGTACTGTTGAGGCCTGTAGGATGATGTGCGATTCCCATCTCCCGCTCCACCTGTATAGACGTAATGGCACCTGAAGGGAATCGAATCGAGCGAGCGCCGACCTTTAGGGAGGAAAAGTACGCAATCCGCTCCAGTAAAAAAAGTTAAAAAAATAGTTGACAATATTCTTTTTTTTGGTATAATAGTACTTCTATATATACAACTTCTGTAACCTCCCGTAAAACCTAGAGTTAGGAAAATAACCCGGAACAATATCGATGGAGATATTGCTTATGGGGTATTTTACGCATTTTGTGGGAGAGTTATTACAACAAAAAAAGGGAAGCCGTAAGTTATGTTGGAAGCAGCAGCTATCAGTGATATGTACACGCGCGGAATGTCAGCCAGTGAGATCGGAAGAAGGTTAGGTTTAAGTCCAAGCCAAATATTCCATCGCATGGATAGATATGGCATCAAGAGGCGCTCAAGGAGTGAAGCCGCTTACAAGAAGCGTAATCCCCTGGGTGATCCATTCCACATAAAGCGGGAATTAGTTCAGGAAGAACGCGTCCTGAAGTCAGTTGCAGTAGGGCTGTATTGGGCTGATGCGTGTAAATCTAATCCGCTCTCTGTACGCATAAGCCATACAGATCCGCAGGTGCTGCGCACATTTGTTGTATTCTTGCGTGACATATGCGGGGTATCACAGAATAAGATAAGAGTAACTTTAATAGTGAACCACAAGATGTTAGTAAAAGAGGCCGAGTCGTTCTGGAGTGAACAGCTTGGCCTTCCTGTTGCCCAGTTTTCAAAGACGACAGTTCTCAAGGGCAAGAAAGGTATTCATCGCAGGATCCAGCATTATGGCACGGCAACCGTGCAAGTACATAACCAAAAACTCCGTCAATTATTAGACAGA
>JABMSB010000027.1 GCA_013202205.1 Candidatus Omnitrophota bacterium | reverse complement strand
TCGGATGTTTTGCCTGTACGTATCTCGTCGCCGGGTTTAAGGCGCATATTTAGGTGTGCCTCGCGCCAGTGCGTATCACGCGCACCTCTGACTTCGACTTTTCCATCAGAGTATATAACCCTTGCTTGTGGTAAGGTGAATGCATAGATAAGATAAAGAAGCCCCGCTGCGGCTATTGTTGCGATGACTGCAATGCGAATGGTAGTCCGTTTCATTTGGTTTATCTCCCGAAGTTCATTTAATCTTTACGACGATTAGCGTGATGTCATCATGCTGAGGTGCTTTGCCCTGAAATTGGCGTATCCCCTCCATGATAACTTTCAATATATCATCAGCCGATTGCCCCCCGGCCTTTTCCAAGAGAGCGGCAAGACGATTCTCTCCAAACTCTTCCCTTTTGATATTCATGGCTTCTGTTACGCCATCGGTATACATAGCGAGTACATCACCCTTAATCAGGGCAACATTCTCATCTACAAAATCAGCCCCCTCCATGACACCTGCAACCATCCCACCGTCAGATGGGATCAGTTGTGCCTTACCCGACCTCAGGCGCATGATCGGCAGATGGCCTGCATTGGAAAAAGCGCATTTATCAGCTGATACATCAAATACCGAATAGATTAGTGAGACGAATAATCCTGAGCGCGAATCGGCGGACAGCTCATCATTCATCTTAGTTACCACCGCCGATGGTGACGTCTCACTCTTTGAGAAGGCCCGAAATAGCGTTTCGGCCTTTGCCATGTAGAGGGCTGCCGGTACGCCTTTGCCCGAGACATCACCGATCATAACACCAAGCTTTCCTCCCGCTATGATAATTATGTCATATAGGTCACCACCGACATGTTTGGCCGTGTCCATATTGACCGCTATTTCAAAACGATCGAGTTGTGGTATATCCGATGGAAGAAATGATTCCTGTATCGATTTGGCTACCGCAAGCTCTTTCTCTATCTGCTGCCTCTTCCTCGCTTCACGAAAGAATTTGGTTAGGGTTACGGCAAGGAAGAGTATGCCCAGAAGAACGGTCGGATAGGCCAAGTCTATCCATAACCCAAAGAACCCGAAGAGGATCATAGATGCTGCAATCAGCGATACGATGAATATGACTGTTATCAAAAGGCCTATGAATGGCCTCGGCCGTTTTATAAGGAAGAAGAGTAGCAAAGATAAGGCAATGAGCATGAGCATATTGCCCGTTCGGCCCATCCTGCGTAAGTGTATCCCCTCTGTTATCATGTTGAAGAGATTTACATTGACCCCGACCATCGGGTATACTGCCTCAAGCGGCACAGGACTGAGGTCATGAGTACCGGCAGCGGTAAGGCCTATGAAGCATACCTTTCCGCGCAGCCCATCGAGGTCGATCCTTGGTTCTTTACCACTGGTCATATCGTGATAAGCAGCTATTATGTCTACATAAGAATAGTGTGAGAAGGTATCTGTCCAGCGTCCGGCAAAATTGAGCAGCATTGTCCCGTCTTCATCGATCGGCAGGATCAGGCGGTCATCGATAGTGACTTTTTGGGATTTTGTAACGGAGATCTGTTTAAGCGGGATATCGAGATAGTCACAGGCCGCCTTTAACGTGAGATGGGGATAAAAGTCACCTTTGTACCTCATAAATGGCAATACCCTGCGGACCTTCCCATCCTGGTCCGTCCATCTATTGATGAACCCACTGCTCGTTAATGCCGTTTCGAGTCCCTTAAAAAGAGGTGCGTCCAGGCTTATTGCCTCCGGTACACCGCCTGACTTCTCTTCCGAAAGACGAAACGCAAATGGTATGTAAACATTTTTGGTCTTTCGCAGGGCCTCGATAAATTCTTTATCACGGTCACTGGGCTCACTGAACATGATGTCGAAGACTATCATCCTGACGCCCACAGCCCTTAAGATATCTATAAGCGTAGCATGGTAGTCCCGGGGAAATGGAAATCTACCCAGGGCCTTTAACGAGTCTTCGGCTATCTCTATCAGGACTATGTCGGGATTTGTTGTCTGGGCTGGCCTAAAGTTATATCGAAAATCGAGGGTTATGAGTTCGAATCTATCTAAGAGCCTGAGGTAGGATGCGAGTAGTACTATCGCCACTAAAAGGGTGGCGAGTGAGGCTATAAGGACCTTCCGTTTCATTTAGAGGACGCCCCTGTTTCCCGCGCCGACGTCCTTGTCCTTTGTCTTCTTTTTGCGTTCCTTGGACTTGATGATCAATTTCCATGGGTGTTTCTTTACATCTTCGCTGAATTGGCGGAAATTCTCACTTGTCAGGCGCATGTTCTCGACGATACTATCTATGTCACCTCTATTGGAGATAAGAGTGTCATTTACATTATTGGTAAGGCCCCTTAAGTCGGAGATACCCTTATCGAGGTTGTCGGCAATGACAAGGGCACGATCCACCATCTCATCCATAGAGAGCGGCTCCTTGGTCTTGACATTTTTCCCTGCCGCAAGAAACGGCGTGCCTTTACTGCCCCTGGTTATCTCGATCAACTTCTCGCCCATCAGCCCCATCGTCCCTATCGATGCCAGTGAATCCTCACGCACCTTTGCATTTTTATCCAATAAGAGTGTCATTATGACATTCGTCTCATCCCCCTTATAGATAATCTCGAGGTCCTTTACCTCGCCAACCTCTACACCGGCAAGGTTTACAGGCGCATGCGCCTTAATGCCGTTAGCCGATCCAAAGAGTGCTTTGAGCTCGTAACGTTCTTTCATTAACTGTATGCCGCCCACGCGGATTGTCAGTACGAGAAGAATGGCTATGCAGAAAAGTATTAGTGCCCCCGCCTTCAATTCATTAGATATTTTCATATTATGGCTCCTTTAACTTTTATACGTTATTTCATCAAATCCTTTAAATAGTCGTCACCACTTTGTATAAACGAGACCGGTCCGTCAGGATTCCCTTCTATAAACTGTTTTACAAGAGGATTGTCCGAAGACCTTATCTCAGGAGGCGTACCATGCTCCACCACCTTACCTTTATATAGCATCGCCACTCTATCGGCGATCCTGAAGACACTCTGCATATCATGGGTAACCACAACAGAGGTGATCATAAGTTTCTTGCTAAGGTCTACGATAAGCTTATCTATCACAGCCGCGACTATCGGGTCTAGGCCTGCGGTCGGTTCGTCATAAAATATGATTTCAGGGTCCATAGCTATGGCCCGGGCTAAGCCTACACGTTTCTTCATGCCGCCGGATATCTGGCTCGGCTTTAAGTCCTGAAAACCGCTCAAGCCTACCAGCTCAAGCTTCATCTTAACCATTATCTTTATTATGTCAGGGTCCAGGTCAGTATGTTCAGCGAGCGGGAGTGTTATATTCTCCTCAACCGTAAGGTAGTCGAGTAGAGCAGCTGATTGAAAGAGCATGCCGAAGCTCTTCTTTATTTCATCAAGCTCCTCTTCCTGGAGGGAAGATATATTCTTACCCTTCACCGTGACGGATCCTGAATCCGGTTTGTGGACGCCTATCATATGCCTTAAGAGGGTTGACTTACCGCATCCGGAACCGCCCATTATGACGAGAGTCTCTCCCTTGTAAGCAGTCAGGTTTATGCCGTCTAAGACACGCCGGCCGTCGAAGCTTTTCACCAGGTCCTTAACTACTATAATAGGTTCCCCTGCGTTCATGATATAAAAATCCTATGGTTACATATCTGCAAAATAGAAGAGTCCCGTTATTACACAATCTGTAAGTATTATAAATATAAAACTTGTTACAACACTTACGGTGGTATGGCGGCCCACGCCTTCGGCGCCGCCTGAAGTGTTCAAACCCTGGTAGCAACTTACGATCGCTATAACCATCGCGAATATCGCGGATTTAAAGAGGCCGGTATAGATATCTTTTAGGGCTAAAAAACGAACAGCGGTATCGATATAGAGCATGGGAGTTATATCAAGATTGACGACACCAACTACATAACCGCCAAACATCCCCGCCAAATCCCCAAATACCGTTAAGGCCGGCAGCATGATCAGAAGGGCCAAAAAACGCGGCACAACAAGGAAACGCACGGGATCGAGCGCCATCGTATCCAGGGCCTCTATCTGCTCAGTCACCTTCATCGACCCGATCTGCGCGGTATTTGCCGCGCCCACCCGGCCGGCTACGACGAGTGCTATAAGGACAGGCCCGAGCTCCCTCGCCATAGATACGCTTACAAGGCCGGCTACGTAGATCGTAGCGCCCAATTGCGCAAGCTGATATGCGCCCTGCATAGCCAGCACGACACCCGTAAAAAAAGATACGAAGAATACGATTGAGATCGAGCGTACGCCGACAAAGACCAGCTGTTCGAATATATATTTTGGGGAGACGAATCTCTTTCGGAAGGGACCTACAACTATCCAATATACGGTTAGGAGGAATAACCTGAAGGCCTTCGATATATCACGCACTACATCCAGTGCGCCCCGGCCTATATTTTCAATAAAATTAGCCATCGGAGGATCTCCGCTTAAGAAGATGATTAATAAATCCACCGCATTATATTACCCTGCGCAAAAAAAGTTAGAAGTTGGCGCAGGCCGTCTCTTCGGCGTCATAGATCTGGAAGAGCTTTGTCAATTTTGTCATCTCAAAGAGGCTGCGTACCTTGTCCGGCAGCCGGCATAGGTGTAGCGTCCCGCCTTCACGCTTTATCCTGCGCAGTACCTCAATAAGCGTGGCGAGCCCGGAGCTGTCTATGTAAGTAACCCCGTCGAGATCGAGCACTATCTTCTTCGCACTCTGGCCTATAATGCCGTCCAGTGAACGCCTTAGCTCAGGAGATGTGTTTATGTTGATCTCGCCACCGAGAGAGCATACGGTTATATCCCCCACAACCTTCTTATCCACTCCCATCGCCTACCTCCGTTATTTCTTGTTACTTATGTGCTTGACCATCGTTATCCGATTGCCGGGATCATTATAATTGACCTTGTCCATCAATCTTTTGATCAGGAATACCCCTCGTCCGCCCATCTTCATCATATTTTCATCGAGGATTGGATTGGGTATTTTGCGATAATCGAATCCACACCCTGTATCCTCTACAGTTATCTCAATAGACCCATCTTTAACAGAGAGGCCGATAGATACCGGGAGGTCCTCTTTTCTCTTATTGCCGTGGATGATGGCGTTTATGAGGGCCTCTTCCAGGGCGAGCTTTATCTCAAAGAGAATAGAGTCGTCCAGATTTAAAGCGCTTAGTTCACCCAGCAACTTATCGCTGGTTTTGGTGACCAATTTCAGGTCGCTCTTTATCTGCATTTAAGGTAAACCTATTCAAACGTTAAATAAGCTTATTCTCTTTCAGCTCCGGCTCCAGTGCCAAAACAGCTTCTTTAAGCTCACTGTACAGCTTTACGTTTATGGAGACGCCCTTCGATGTTGGGCTCATCTCATCCGCGCCCTGGCGCTGTGTCCATGTCCTTATATCTATTAAATCATTTCCCTGAAATTCACTTATAGCTACCCTTATTTCCTGAAACTTGTTCTTCGGAAAAGCCTTTACCACTTTCTGCATGCCGAGCTCCTTTCTAAGGTTATTAATAGATCTTATCCTATATTTAAGCCCTTTTCAACATCCTAATGCAAGGATATCTATTATATATAATTAGCGTATAATTACAAGTAAATTTTTATATTATTTTATGGAAGGAGTGCGAGGGCTTTTTTTAGGATTTGGGCGGCACCTTTGTAAGAGATGATTCTCAATGCCTCCTCTGGCGGGAACCATCTACCATCCTGGATCTCTGAAAGC
>JABMSB010000026.1 GCA_013202205.1 Candidatus Omnitrophota bacterium | reverse complement strand
CAGATTCTAAAGATAGGAATTTTGTCTTATTCTTTTTTCCAATATTCTGCCAATATTGAAATGAGATCTTAAGGGCCGTCTCGACCGCGGTAGATCCGTTATCGGAGAAGAATACTTTTGTAAGATTCTTGGGTGTTATCGCGACGAGCTTTTCTGCAAGGAGTATGGCAGGCTTGTGGGTAAATCCGGCGAAGAGTATATGCTCTAATGAGTTGAGTTGTTTTTTAATTGCTCTTTTTATTTTGGGGTGGTTATGCCCGTGCACATTGCACCACCAACTCGATATAGTATCGTAGTAAAAATTGCCTTTGGTGTCATACAGCTTTATCCCTTTTGCCTTTTCTATTAAAATAGGCGGCCTCCTCTTACAATCCTTCATCTGCGTAAAGGGGTGCCAGTTATATTTCAAATCTCTCTTTATCCAGCTATCCACTTTATCCTCTCCCCTTTTGGGATAAATGCCTCATATAAAGAGTCTTTGTCCTTCATCCAAGGAAGCCTTCCTAAAATCCTCTCGCCGGTTAATGCCTTTACTATATCGGGATTATCTTTTAAAATCATCTCAGCTGTCTTCTTTGATAAGTCATTGAATATGACACCGGCTATCTTCATCCTTCTTACTCTTATGGCCTCTATGGTCAGGAGTGTGTGGTTGATCGCCCCTAACTTATTTCCCGCTACAACCAAAACAGGTAACTTCAGATCCTTGGCTATATCTATAAGTAGTTTCTTTCTGTTGATCGGTACGAGCGCGCCTCCCGATCCTTCAACTATCACAAAATCAAACCTCTTTGCTAAAAATCTGAAGCTCTTCTTAATTCTTGCGCTGCTGATCTTCTTATTTTCCAGGTCCGCAGATAGGTGTGGTGATGCGGGAAACCTATAGCTATATGGAGAGATGTGAGACAGATAATCTTTTACATCGCGCCGTGTTAACCCCATCAGCTTCAAGTGCGAATCGATATCCTTCGGGAAGGATCCACTGCCGGACTGTACCCACTTCTGAGTTATGACGTTATATCCTTTATCCGATAAAAATCGTCCCAGTAATCCGCATATGACCGTCTTCCCTACGCCTGTGTCTGTCCCTGTAACAAAGATTGCTCTCATCTTACTCCCCTACAAAAGAATACCTGGTGTGTCGCTATTATCTCACCGAAGTTATTCTTATATATATCTTCAAGCCTATTTAGTTTCTCTTGTGTCCAAAAGCCGCTCCTGCCAAGCCCGCCTCCACGCACACCGCTATACTTTATCTTCTTAAGTAGCTCACCCAGTGAACCGTATCTTTCTTTATAGAGCTCTTCTTCCACCTCAACCTCAGAGAATAGCGGCTTTAAACCCTCTTCTAAGGTCTCTTTTTCAACAAAACCCAAAGAGCTTATTGCCGTCTCTTCTTTAAATAATTCCTGTAAAGATATGTTCAGCTCAAAGAATGTAAGCGGCCCGAAGGCGGAGAATGAGATAAGACCATCTTCATTAAGCAGCTTCTTATACTTTGCCAGGGATTCGACCATATCATCAAACCACTGAAAGGTGGCGTTAGAACTTATGAGGTCGAAACTCTTCCTTAGATCTATCTCTTCGGCATCGGCCATAATAAAATCTATCGAATCGGTACCGAGTTTGCTTCTTGCAATATCTATCATCTCCCGCGATATGTCCAAGGCCGTTATCATGGCCTTCGGGAACCTTTTCCTTAGAAGGCTGGTATAATTGCCTGTACCGCACCCGATATCCAGTATATCACTAAAGCTATCTGCCCGGAGTTCGTCGACGAGCCTGAAGGCGCACAGGTGCTGTATGGTACAATAGTCGTCATAATGCTGCGCGTATCTGGAGAAGTTCTTTCTTATCGTCTCTTTATTTACCACCATATATGCCCCGCATCCTCGATAACCGTAAATTCTGCCTGAGGCAGAGCTTCTTTCAGATTGCGCGCTTCCTCTATAGGCGCTATCTTGTCATACGCGCCATGAATTATCTCAATCTTTTCGATATCCTTTAAAGACTCCGGATCTATCTTAACTTCCTTAAAATAATCGAGACCCTCAAAGAGGTGATCTCGATCCATATCCGAGCAGTATTCCCTGATGAGCCCCTTAAAACGACCCATCTGCTCCTTTTTATAGAAAGATTGCGAATAAAACTTATAAAGGCGTCCTTTTTTGTTCTTATTCAAACGATCTTTTGTCTCGGCTATCTCCTCGTCGCTGTACCCCTCTCTTATGCCGGTTAAAATAAGCTCATCTATCATCTCTTTATGCCTTGAAGCGAATTTCGCAGCCGCAAACCCTCCCAATGACCAGCCAAATAGAGAGATTTTATTGATGCTATTCTCTTCTAAAAAATCTAAAAGATTCTCTTCAAAGTGAAGTGGCGAAAAATCGATAGGTAAGATATAGTTGAAGTTTATGTCGAGCAGATCGAAGATCCTATAATCGGTCGCCCAGCCGGGGATCAACACAACAGTGCGAGCCTTGCTTCTATTTATGCGCCGGAACGCAGCCGCTTTCGCAGATAGCATTGGCCAAGTTCTCCAGTAATTCTTTTTTGTGGTGGTATGTTAAAGAGAATCTGACCCTCGCCTCATTCGATGGTACCGTGGGTGGACGTATGGGCAATGCCCAATACCCCTTTTCCTGAAGTTCCCTGCTCATATCTATTGCTTTCTGGCTGTCACCGATGATCAATGGGACTATTTGCGAGGATCCCCTCACGTCGAATCCTTTGCTGCGCAGCACTTCTTTAAAGAAGGCTGCATTCTCTAAAAGTGCCTTCCGGCGAAACGACTCTTCTTTTATCAGGTCAAGACCGGCCAGGTTCGCTGCTATCACAGACGGTGGTAAGGCAGTAGAATAGATGAAACTCCTGCAGGCATTGATCAGATAGTCCTTAACCATCTTTGAACAGGCCAAATAAGCACCGAAACTGCCCAAGGCCTTGCTGAAAGTCCCCATTACCAGGTCGATATTTTCTGATAACCCCTCTTCCTCAACAACACCTGCACCATTTTCACCAAATACGCCGGTTGCATGTGCCTCATCTACCATAATTTCACAATTATATCTCTTCTTCAGTTCAACCAATTCACATAGCGGAGGCCTATCACCATCCATACTGAAGATCGTCTCTGTAACTATAAGTACGTCTTTGAAATTATCCCTGTTGTTCTTTAAGATAGATTCGAGATGACCTGAGTCATTATGATTAAACCTGAAGAACCTGGCTCCGGAGAGAAGTATCCCGTCGATTATCGATGCGTGGCTCAATCTATCGCATATAATAGCATCGCCCTTTGAATAGAGCGCACTTATTATACCCACATTTGCCTGATAACCGGAATTGAAGACAAGTGCTGCTTCTTTGCCTTTAAAATTTGCAACACGCTCCTCTAGGTGATGGTGGATATTCAAATCTCCGCTTAAGAGCCGTGACGCAGAAGAGCTTGTGCCATACTTCTCGGTTGCCTCCCTGGCAGCATCTTTAATCTTTGGATGGGTGGAGAGGCCCAGGTAGTCGTTTGATGAGAGGTCTACAAACTCCTTTCCCTCTCTATAGATCTTTCCTTCGCCGCGGGAATCCGCTGGCTTTAGGATTCGCAACAACCCTTCCGATTCCCTCTTCTTTAAAAAATCTCTTATTCTGCCCATTTGTTTTCTATCTCTTTAATCAGTTTTTGGTCTTCTTCGACCGGCCTTCCCTTTATGGTAAGATACCCACTTATGAGCATACCGTTGGCACCTGCCAAAAAGGCATCTATCTGTGAATCGTCCGGCATCGCTTCTCTTCCCGCTGCTATCTTTATTGTCTTATCTTCTTTTAGTATCTCTCTAAATAAGGCTATCGTCTTTATGACATCCTCCGGTGAGATCATATCTAAGTTTTCAAATGGTGTTCCCTTTATGGGAATGAGTATATTTATGGGAACAGAATCTACATCGAGCTCCCTTAATATATTGGCCATCTCCCTCCTGTCATCCCAGGTCTCACCCATGCCGATTATGCCGCCTGAGCAGACCTCAAAACCGACCTCTTTGGCGGCCTTGATGGTATCGACCCTTTCCTGAAAAGTATGTGTCGTTACGACTTGAGGATAGAAACGCGGTGAGGTCTCGATATTGTGGTGGTAGCGGGATAGGCCTGCACATTTTAGTAAGGTCAATTCGTCTTTACTGAGTGCCCCTAAAGAAGCGCATACATCCATGCCAAGGTCTCTTTTTATGCGGGATATCGCTTCTCTTATTGCCTCTAACTCTTTCTGTGTCAATCTGTTGCCGCTTGTAACGATACCAAAGCGCTGAGCCCCTATCTCCTTGGCAGACCTTGCCGCATCAACTATTTCACCTGTGTTCTTAAGTGAGTAAGTAGACACGTCTGTATCATGCCTGGCCGATTGGGCACAGAACTTACAATCCTCCCCGCATCGTCCTGACTTGGCATTTATTATGCTACATATATCCATCTTCTTCATTGTCAACCATTCTATCATATTAAGTTTACGATTACCACAAAAAAAATTATCCACAAAAATCAGCAAAAGTCCGGCATGCTTAAGCATGCCGGACAATTGTGGATAACCTTCTCTTTTTTATTTAGCCCCGCTAAAGAATAATTGTGCGATCAAGCCGGCGATAGGTGGGAAGAAGAATGTGCAAGCCAAGCGTATTGCTGTGAACCTCCAACCTAAGATTCCCACCTCCATAGGTATTCGGCCGAATGCCAACAATGACCAGGCCGTCACAAAAGCTACCATAGTTCCCATGCTGGCTCCGGAACGCATAAGCCCGGCAGCTATCGGCAAACTGACATAGGGGCCGCCGGGTGTAAGTCCACCTGCGATCGTGCCAATGAATATACCGCGCATACCGGAATCTGCCCCTACCCATTTTGTCAGGAATTCCCGCGGAATAAGGACCTGTATCATACCGGCTATGATAAACGCGAAGATCAGTAGAGGTAGGATACCTGTTACCATATCCAGCGCGGTCTTTAACCCGCTGATATGCTCTCCTCCTCCTTTAATATAACCTATTATTAAAAGAACGAAGGCAAAGACTCCCATTATGATAGTCGCAATTAGCATATTAGAATTCCCTTTCTTCATATAGCTGTTACTCTTTTGTATTAGTTTTTGACCATTATTAGAAGCATCTTGAATTTATCTTTAGCTAAAAGGGCATGCGGCTTGTTCGCCGGCATTATGATCATTTCGCCGGACTTGACTTTCAAAGACTCGCCTGCTATCGTAACCTCTGCTTCGCCATCAAGAATATAGACCGATGCATCAAAAGGAGCTGTGTGCTCACTTAAACCCTGCCCTTTATCGAAAGCAAAGACCGTTATCGTACCGGTATCTTTCTTCAATATTTCACTGCTTACTATGGCATTATCTTGATATTTTACAGATTCGGCCAGATTCTTTACTTTCACATTTAAGATTCCTTATTTTAGGCGAGCCAGATATCTGAAGACACCCAAAGTCGCCTTCGATCCTTCACCAGCCGCTATTATGATCTGCTTCTCCGGTATATCTGTAACATCACCGGCAGCGAATACGCCTGGAAGGTTCGTCTCATTATGGGAGTTGACCTTGATCTCACCCCGTTGATTCTTCTCGATTACCTTGGCAAACTCTGTGTTGGGTATCAGACCTATCTCAACGAAAATACCCTGGACCGCCAGGGTCTTCTCGCCTTCCAGTGTCTTAACCTTTATGCCACTAACGAGTTTATCCCCTGAAACGGCTGTAACCTGGGCCTTATTTAAAACGGTCACCTTGTCACTCGCCATAACCTTCTCCTGCATTATCGGGTCCCCTGTGAGGGATTCAGTGACGTTGATAACATATATCTTCTTCGCTATATTTATCAGCTGAAGCGCCGCATCCAGCCCTGAATTACCTCCCCCGATAACGGCAACATCTTTATTGGGAAATAACGGCCCATCACATGTTGCGCAGTACGTGAGGCCTCTATTCTTAAATTCTTGTTCACCGGGCACGCCCAGCTCCCTCGATCTCTTTCCGGAAGCTACTATAGCCGTCTTCGTTTCGTAAACACCTTTGTTCGTCTTAACGACTACCTTATCGCCTATTCTTTTTATATCTATGGCCTCCTCGCCCTCTTTAAGAGGCACATTATACTTACGCATATGCTCTTCAAACTTGGCTGTGAGATCCGGCCCCGAGATAAACTGGTACCCCGTATAATTTTCTATCTCGCCGCTCCAGGCAGTCTGGCCGCCTATATCTTTTGAGATAACCAAAAAGTTCATTCTCTTGCGCGCGGCATAAACAGCGGCCGTTATACCAGCCGGCCCTGCTCCAATTATAATCAAGTCGTACATATCATCCTCTATTCTGTTGGTTCGAATTCTGTTTTTGCTGCTCCGCATTCCGGGCATACCCAGCTATCCGGCAGCTTTTCAAAGGGCGTACCGGGATTTACTCCATTGTCAGGATCACCGTTTTTGGGGTCATAGATATATCCACATACCGTGCACTTATACTTACCCATATGCTCCTCCTTTATGCGGTCATTTCTGCTATCTTTTTCTCAAGCAAAACCTTATGTTTGTTTTCCTCATCTGCTAAAAATTCGAACGTTTCCCTCGCTACTGAATGCTCATTAGCAAACTTGGAATATTTCTCTACAGCCTCTATCTCCATCGATAATGCCAGTCTTAACGCTTCTACAGGTCCCATATATACCCCCTTTTATCTTTTAAAGAAATCCGCGTATATAGCCAATGCTAAGGCTATTGCGGAAAATACAAATATAAACAGGTAGTTTATCTTATCTTTCTTTGAGCTGAGCTGGCAGACGATCGTCCCCAGCACATTTTTATCGTGTTCCGTTAACTCTTTCTTAGATAGGAGCTTGTCGACAAGGTTGGTCCTGGTTATCTCACGCTGCAGGATATTATAGTTTTTAAACTTGTAGAGAAAGAATACTAGAAAACCGCCCACCCCTACATACCAAAAGATCTTCGCCAATATAGGATTGAAATCGAGGGCGATGTTCACGGCCCTAAGGGCAATCACTGCCACTAAGGCAATGAAGAAGAATATCCAGGAGACAAAAGGCTCCTTGCATTTCTTGAGCTCGAAACAGTCGTGGCAGACAAATTCTTTCTTTTTCATTTAAAGATCCTCTTTGCAAGTTCAGAATCGAAAGCTGAAAGCTTACCCTTATCACCCTCTGCGCCTTTAGCCTTCTTTAAGTTCTTCCCGGCATTCTCTTCTTCCTCCTCTTGCTCTTCGATAAACCACTCCAAAAACTTCTCAGCCCCACCGTCGTTCTCTTCCTTGGCCAGCTTGACGAGATCCTTTATCATACCGGTGACCTTCTTTTCGTGTTCCAGTGTCTGTGCGAAGAGTTCCGTAGCCGATGAGAAATCCTTCGGTGGGGCCTCTATCGCCTCCAGCGCTACCCGTCCGCCCAGGCTATTAACATAATCGTACATCTTCTTGGCGTGGCTCATCTCCTCCTGAGTTTGAACGACGAACCAATTTCCAAACCCCTTCAACCCCATACCCTCAGCAGCCGCGGCCATAGAAAAATAAAGATATGCGGAATAGAGCTCCCTGTTTATCTGATGGTTTAACACATCTTGTATCTTCTTATTCATGATAGGTATCCTCTTTATATCTTTTGACAATTTTCTATTTCACGAGCTCTTTGAGTGCCGCCAGAGCCGCATCATAATCGGGATGGGAGGCTATCTCCTTGACGTATTCAACATAACGCACGACATCCTCCTTATCTATTATGAAGATTGCCCTCGTAAGAAGCCTCAACTCCTTAATGAGAACCCCGTATTTCAACCCAAAATCGCTATCTCTGTGGTCAGATAGCGTCTTCACCTTCTTTATATCATATGCCTGACAGAACCTCTTCTGTGCAAAAGGCAGGTCCATCGATATAAATAGTATCACTATATCTTTGGAGAGGTTTGTCGCCTCATCATTAAACCGTTTTATCTGCAAGTCGCATATAGGCGTATCCAGGGAAGGTACCGAGGATATCAATTTTATCTTATTCTTATACTTGTCCAGCGCCACATCTTCAAGCTTATCATTTAGGGTCACAAAATTTGGTGCTGCCTGGCCAACTTTTATCTCATCCCCTAAAAGCGTGATGGGGTTTCCCTTCATAGTAACGGCGTTTTTGCGCTCCATGCTGCCTCCCCTTAGCTTATTAGGAGCAACGACTATTCTCCCGTTAAGAAAAAGAGCCATTGCCCCTATCTTTAACCCTCTACAGAAATATCTTTTACACCCTCCCAGAGCCCGTGAAGGTTGCACTTGGCCCATGCCTTTAAGGGGCCATGCGCGTGGGTAAGTTTTACCGGGATGGTCACTGTAGGCACACTCAAGGAACCTGACAAATGGACTCTAAAAAGAAATGTATCTCCTGAATAGAGCTCTACCCACTCAATAAAGTGGGCTGGCTCATTCGGATGCGCCTTGAGCTTGCCGACCTCAATAGTGACGGTAAAGGCCTCATCCCTCTTCACATCCTTAGGTGCTGTGATCACTGGCAAGTGCTTCTGCTCAAGTTCTGATAATGCTTTTGCATCCTTGGGTAGATTGACTCCGCAAAGGATATCATCTGTGCATGAATATTTAGTCTCTGCCATAACAACCCTCCTTTTCTATTTAAAAACGTGTCCTGTTTCATCTGACCAGAAGAGGAGATCCAGCTCCTCCATCGGGATTCGTATCCGATTAGAAAAATCCCTCATCCTCTCTTCTATCTTCAGATAATTTTTCCTACTCATAGACGAAGGGATCTTCGCTATCACCCTATATCTCTTTAGATTCCTAAGGATATGTACATCGAGTATGGCCATCCCCTTACCTAAGCCGATATTCCTTAAGAAATGTGTTGCCTCCTTATAACCTAAACCCTTTATATTTTCAACGAGCCAATCTCTGCTGCTGAGGATATCTCCGGCATCGAGCTTACTCCTTACATCAAGGCCGCTGCCGTTCCTAAAGACCCTTCTTGCTGCAACTACGTAACTGGCCTTATTGTTATGAAACCGCACCAACCCCTTTAACCTGGAAGCTATAGCACGACTGCTACCATCAAATAAGAGATTTGAAGACCTGAGTTCCTTCACGGCCTTATCACACCAAACCGCTTTGGATTGTGGTGTGAATAGACAGAAACAGAGCTCGGAGAATATCTCTTCATCCTTACCTCTCTTGTATAGATCTCCGAACTCTTTAAGCCGCCTTCTGATCTGAGACCTCTTCTTTTTGTACTCAGAGGTGAGGCGTTTTATCTCAGTCATCTATTTGGACCTACAGATATTCCTTCAGCTCATACAGTTTCAGGAGGTGTGCCTTCTCCTGCGCTATCAGCTCATCGATTACCTTACCGCTGCTCTCAGGCACCACTTTCTTCATGCCATCATAGAACACGATCGAATCCCTCTCAAAACCTATCCCTGCAATTATCGCCTCTTTGTCGCTCGTCGCCTTCTTGGCGGCTTCAACACCTTTACCTTTTTGCGTAAAGACATGGACGCTGGCCAAGGCCTGTAGATATGCAAAGTACTCGCCCGGATAGGATTCAGGTGGCTCGTATTTATGGACTATGTCGAGAACTTTCTTAAAATCGACTATATGTTTCGCCTCTTCACCGGTAAGGAATTGGAATATCTCCTTAGCCTTATCGTTCTTCGATTGCTTAGCCAGAGTCTCGTAAAAATCTTTGCCATTCTTCTCTATCTCGATCCCCATCTCTACTACTTCGCTTCCGGCAAACACATTACCCATATCGAACCCTCCTCTATTACCAGTTTTCGCAATGTACCTCATAATACGCCTGTGGATGCGCGCACGCCGGGCACTCCTTAGGCGCTTCTTTGCCCTCATGGACATAGCCACAATTACGACATTTCCATTTAACTACCTTTTCCTTTTTAAAGACCGTGCCTTCCTTGATGTTCTTCAATAAACCCCTGTAGCGCTTCTCGTGCTCTTCTTCAACCTCGGAGATCTCTTTAAAGATAGTTGCAACCTCTTCAAAGCCTTCCTGGCGCGCTGTTTCAGCCGCTTCCTTATATAACTTCGTCCACTCAAGGTTCTCACCTTCTGCGGATGCCTCCAAATTAGCTGCAGTATCCCCTATGATGCCGGCCGGGTAAGAAGCCGTTATCTCGACTTCGCCCCCTTCTAAAAACTTAAAGAACTTCTTGGCATGCTCCTTCTCATTTGCAGCTGTCTCCAAAAATATACCTGCTATCTGCTCATAACCAGTCTTTTTGGCAATACCGGCAAAGTAGGTGTAACGGTTCCTTGCCTGTGACTCCCCTGCAAAAGACGCGAGGAGATTCTTCTCTGTCTTCGTCCCTTTTATTGATTTTGTTGAAGTCTTTGTCGCCATGCTTTTCTCCCTCCTATATTACGGTTTCGATCTTTTTCTTAAATTCTGCTAAATCTTTCTCATCAGGCACATATTGTATCTTCAGTCCCTTTTGCGGCACCTGGAATTTACAACCCTCCATGACCTTCTCTATCTCACCGACCGCCTGGCCACCCCATCCATAAGATCCGAATGCTATGCCGACCCTATTCTTGGGTGCCAAACCTTTCATATAAGTCAAAAAAGCCGCTACCGTCGGCAGCATACCATTATTTAAGGTAGGAGATCCCACAGATATATATTTGGCACTCAATATGTGTGTCATGATATCCGATATATGTTTCTTCTGTAAACTTTCCATCTGGCAGGGGATACCCTTTTCCTCAAAGACCTTCTTTACAACAAAAGCCATCTTTTCTGTGGTACCCCACATCGTATCGTAAATAACAACAGCTTTATTGTCACAGGCGTTGCCAGACCATTTCTTATAGAGTTTAATTATATGACCCAAATTCTTGCGCCATACAAGGCCGTGGCTCGGGGCAATCATATCTATATCCAACTTGGAAGCTGCCTCAAGCAGCTTACCTACCTGCATGCCATAGGGCAGCACTATATTGGCATAATACTTGGCAGCCTCTTCTGTTATTATGTCCAGGCCCAACTCGTCATCAAAGCGTTCCGATGAGGCGATGTGCTGTCCAAAACCATCATTTGAGAGTAGTAGTTTATCTTCGGGGATATAGCTGACCATCGAATCGGGCCAGTGGACCATCTGTGCCAAAACAAAGGATATATTCCTTTTCCCTATATTCAGGGAATCACCGGTATTTACTACCTTGAATTTCCAGTCTTTCTTAAAATGCCTCTTGAGCCCCTTTTCACCGTTTGGAGAGGTTATGACAGTGGCACCCTTGGCAATGGCAAGCATCTTTGGCAAGCTTCCTGAGTGGTCCATCTCAACATGGTTTGAGACTATATAGTCTATCTTCGAGGGATCGACTACTTTGCTTATCCTCTCAAGCATCTCATCAAACATATAATGTTTGACCGTATCGACAAGCGTTATCTTCTCATCCACTATCAGGTAGGCATTATAGGTCGTACCTCTCTGCGTAATATAGCCATGAAAATTCCTGAGGTGCCAATCTATGCCCCCTACCCAGTAAATACCCTTCTTAATCTCCAGTGGCAACATCCTCTATCCCTCCCTTATTATATTAGGGTATTATTATATGCTATGGACTTGGCCGTTTCAACACCTTTTTATTGGGTAGCTTCTTGTGCCACTGTACCCAATGTGCTCTCCAAATCCTTCTTCGGATCGCCTATAAGCCTAAGATCGAACTTCTCCTGTAAAAACGCGAAGACGTTCTTTGATATAAAGGCCGGTGGTTTTGGGCCTATATACATACCCTTTATCCCGAGATGGAGCAGTGTAAGCAATATCGCAACCGCTTTCTGCTCATACCATGACAGGATAAAACTTAAAGGCAGGCCGTTCACATCTGTCTTGAAGGCCTCGGCAAGAGCCGCGGCTATCTTGATAGCTGAATAGGCATCATTGCACTGCCCCACATCCAATAACCTTGGTATACCATCTATTGTACCAAAATCGAGCTTGTTAAAGCGGTACTTCCCACAGGCGACCGTAAGAATTATACAATCCTTCGGAACTGCCTCGGCAAATTCAGTATAATAGTTGCGTCCGGGCCTGGCGCCATCACATCCGCCTATCAGGAAGAAATGTTTAATCTTACCACCTTTGACACCCTCTACCACCTTATCCGCCAACCCTAAGACGGCCTTGTAGTGACAGCCTGTCAGTATCTTCTTGCCAGGGGCCTCAGGTAACGCCCTCGTGGTTTTAGCCTTCTTGATCAACTCGCTGAAATCCCTGCTCTTTATGTGCTTCGCACCGGGGATACCTGTAATTCCTGTCGTAAATAACCTATCGAGATATGTACCTTCCAGTGGAATCTTGACACAATTTGTTGTAGCCAATATAGCACCCGGAAATTCATTAAATTCAATCTTCTGTAACTGCCATGCACCACCATAATTGCCGACGAGATGCTTGAATTTTTTGAACTCGGGATAGCCGTGAGCCGGAAGCATCTCACCATGGGTATAGACATTTATTCCTGTACCCTCGGTCTGCTTCAATAGCTCATGAAGATCTAGTAAATCATGGCCTGTAATAAGAATTCCCAGACCCTTCTTAGTCCCGGTCTCAACCTCTGTGGGAGTTGGATTGCCAAACTTCTCGGTATGTACCCTGTCTAGAAGCTCCATAACCCTCAGGTTCATTTCACCACAGCGCAATACCATCTCAATATATTGGTTCATATCGAAACTTACATTAGTGATGGTCTTAAAGAGTGCCTCGTGCATGAAAGCATCTACTTGCTCATCTTTTCCGCCAAGCTCCCTCGCATGATATGCATAGGCAGCGATACCTTTTAAGCCAAAAAGAAGAATATCCTGCAAGCTGGCAATATCCTCATCCTTACCGCAAACACCTTTTGTTGTACAACCCGTACCCTTTGCCGTCTCTTCACATTGATAACAGAACATCATTCACCCTTTCCTTTCTTTCGATTTTAGATACTTTCCGTACTTCACCCTGCCCACGCACTCCTTTGCCATGGAACACCAGTCGAGACACGATGGCCCAATATCCCGGGCCACCTCTTTCCTACATTTTTTACAAATCGTACTCGTCTCATCAGACCAGATCTCGACCTTTTCCCCGCAGGGGCATTTGATCTCCTCCGGAAACGGCTCCTTTATCCTCTTTGAGCCCGGACATGCATTGAATGCACTCATCTTTTGTCACCCTTTATCCCTATTGCGATCTCCTCAAGCGGGATATCCTTGCCTGAGGCCTTCAATGCCTCTTTCGTTATCTGGACCATACCGAAACAGCAAGGCACTTCCATGTGCGCGCAGGTTACGGACTTCACGTCATTATCCTTAAATATCTGTGTCAGTTTTTCAGTATAGAATCCGACATCGTCCAGCTTTGGACAACCGATCAAGAGTATTTTTCCCTTTAACAGCACATTATGAAAATCGCCGTATGCAAACGGCACACAATCGGCCGCGATCAATATATCTGCGCCATTAAAATACGGTGCATTAGGCGGAACGAGCATGATCTGGACAGGCCACTGCCTCAGTTGTGATGGCACCTTTGGCGCAGGTCCGGTTGAATCTCCTTTATCTTCTTTGGCAAAATCTATTACTTTCGAACCTGGACAGGCGCCATGCCCGTGCATGTGACCGCCCAGTTTAGGAACTTCGAAATTGCGTTCTTTTAAGAACTCAACCGCCTCTTTTAAGAGGCTATGCTCTCCGTGCTCTTTTAAGTGTTCAAGATGCGCCTTTATGGTATTCTCGCCCTGCTTAACGATATTCTCCATAACCTTCGTCTCGCTGTAGGCCTCTGCTTCCCTTTCCTCTATAGTTATAGCTCCTTCGGGACAATGGCCGATACACGCACCGAGGCCATCACAAAATAGATCGCTTATAAGACGCGCCTTACCATCTATAACCTGGAGGGCCCCTTCAGGGCAGTTGGGAATACACAAGCTGCAACCGTTGCATTTCTTATCATCGATCTTTATGATTTTGCGTTTAGCCATTGTCGTCTCCCCTTCACAGTATAGATGAAATGGTGATTCTCTTTAGTTCTGCCACTACACCTTCTTCTATTCTGTCTACCCTCTTCTTCAATAGGCACATCTTTATGTTTGGGCACATCTTCTTGCTAAGCGAACATTCATTCAGTTTAAACGGTCCCTGGAATATCTCTATAATATCAATGACATATATATTCTTTGGCGGGATTGCCAGCTCGAATCCGCCTCCCCTTCCTTTGTGAGATATAAGTACGCCGTCCTTATTCAATAGCTGGAGTATCTTCCTTAAAAAAGGCCTGGGGATCTTAAGGTCCTTTACCAATTCGGTAACCGGTACTATTCTTTCCTTGTAGCTTGCAATAAAGGCCACCGCCCTTATCGCGTAATCGCTGTCTCTGGTAATCAGTTTCATATAAACTCCAGGTTGTGGAGACGGTTCTCAATCCAAGATTAGAACCGTCCCCATTCATGGGCAGTTTAGCGTCTTACCCGGGACAGACTACAACAGCCCTCTTTGCAGTGTGAAACCGGTCGAAGCATAAACTTAATAGCAATCTTCATATCTATACCTCCTTTCGATTAAAAATTGTTCTATTCTTTTGTCATGGGGCAAGCACCGCCCATCTCCTTGCACTTCTTCTTCATGTCGATTTTGGCTCCGCATTCGGGACATTCGATAACGCATTCCTTCGTCTCGATCTTAGCCAAATACCCCTCAGGGTCCTTATTGAATGTTGCGATGCAACCGGGGCAGCAAAAACCGACCGTCTTGCCCTTATATTCTGTCCTGTACGGGGTATCTTTATCAACCTTGCCGCCCATAACCGGGCAAGTACTGTTGATGACTTCCCCTTTTTCAACACTTACGCCCTTATCGCCTCTACAACCACAAGTTGAACAGGCTAGTGAAATATCAGAAAATGTAAATACGCTCACCGCCATCGCTATTACTAAAACCGCCATCATCTTCTTCATACCGACACCTCCTTTCCTCTTTGAATAAGTAACTGGTTTTTGTTTCCTCACCTATAATGATACCACATTAGTATCATTTGTCAACCAAAAAAATACTTTTTTTACAAATACCTTGGGTGGGTTTCTATAACATATTGCAGCACCAGATGTTACCATATGAATAAGTTTTACTTAAGGAGGGCGCCTAAGATACCTGCCGTGATAATAATTGCGGCTGGATGGATCTTCGTATATATAAAGAGCGCAAAGGACGCTACGACTATAATGATGCCCCTTAGCCCCATCACCTTATTCACATCTATCATCCTGAATGCAACAGCTATTATCATGGCAAATACCACCAGCTGAACCGTTTCGAACGCGCCCTTGACGCTCGGGTTGTCTTTGTATCTTGTATAGAGGCCCATTGCAAATATAGCCAGTATAACCGGTGTAAGCATATTACCGATATTCGCCGCTATTGCACCCGGGATACCGGCCATCTTATACCCCGTATAGGTAGCGCATTTTATGGATATCGCGCCCGGGAAGACCCTGGAGAACCCCAAAAGGTTCAGAAACTCCTCGTTGGTCAACCATCCATACTTTATAACGACCTCTTTCTCTATGACAGGCAAGAAGGAATACGCACCGCCTATGGCAAATAGTCCTACCCTGAAAAAAGCCAGGAATAGTTTTACGATGATCATATTAGTGTTCCTTTTCCGCAACCATATCTAAACCATGCGGCAAACCTTCAAGGACCGCCTCGAGTGACTCCTTAACACCCCTTGAGCTGCCCGGCAAGTTTATGATTAACGTCTTGGCTCTTATGCCCGCGATACCTCTTGAGAGCATCGCCCTGTTGGTCGACTTAAATCCCTCAAAACGCATCGCCTCAGGTATTCCCGGGACCTCTTTCTCAATAATCTCCTTCGTCGCCTCGGGCGTGCGATCCCTGGCAGTAAAACCTGTGCCTCCGGTCGTCAAGACCAGGTCGACCTTCAGCTCTTCTGAATATTGGATGAGCTTCTCTTTGATCATATCCGGCTCATCCGGTATAACTTCATATTTGACTACCTTCCACGGCGAATCCTTAGTAAAATCCTGGATGATCTTGCCGCTTGTGTCTTCCCTATCTCCTGTTGAACACTTATCGCTAATCGTTAAGACCGCTACCTTGTACATCTCTTCACCTCATCTTAGTGGTTATCTCGTCCCCTTCTTTAATGGTGCCGCCTTTTAAGACACGGGCAAATATACCTTCCTTAGGCATAACGCAATCGCCGGCCTGGTAATATATATTACATCTTGTGTGACACACTTTTCCGATCTGGGAAAGCTCCAGCATCACATCCTTGCCGATCCTTATCCTTGATCCTATCTTCAGGCTCAAAAGATCAAACCCTTCGGTTGTGATATTCTCGGCGAAATCTCCCGGACCAACACTTAAACCCTTATCCCTCATCTTATCTATGGATTCATCTGCCAGGAGGCTCACCTGCCGCTCCCCGCCCCCGTGCGCGTCGCCGATTATGCCAAAATCCTCCTTGAGATCGACGGAAGCAACGTTCTTCTTCTTCTGGCCCTTCTCTTTTGATATGGATACAGCCTTAATCTTTCCTCTCATAGTCTCCGCTCTTGCCTCCGCTCTTTTTAATAAGTCTTATATCTGTTATGGTGATGCCTTTCTCAAGCGGTTTACACATATCGTAGATCGTCAACGCGGCTATAGCCGCAGCCGTCAATGCCTCCATCTCTACGCCTGTCTTGCCGACAGAGACGCAGCGGCTCTCGATCTTAACAGAACTATCCTTCACGTCGAGTTCGAAAGATAGATCTATATTATCTATTGAGAGGGGATGGCATAACGGTAAGAGCGCGTGCGTATTCTTCGCCGCCATGATACCGGCTATCTTAGCGCATGCAAGAACATCTCCTTTTGGGACCTTATCATCTCTCAACATATTCAGGGTCTCATTCTTCATGCATACCCTGGCAGAGGCCACGGCCTCTCTCCTCGTCTGGGACTTTGAACTTACATCAGCCATCTTCGGCAAATTCACCTTCATCAAGGTCACCCTCCAATCTGACTCATGAGATACTCAGAGGCCTCGACAAAATCTCCGGTCAGGGAATGCTCCCGAGGCTTGGTATCCACAACCAATCTAATAAGATGTTTAAGGATTCCTTCATCCGCGCCATTCCTCAAGGGGTCCCTCAGATTGACCTTCAGGTCTGAATGGAGACAACCTTTCAGGTGCCCATCAGAAGTAAGCCTTAACCTGTTGCAGGCGGAACAGAACTTATCCGTAAGAGCTGCTATAAACCCGAATGTACCCGATGCGTTTTCGATCCGGAAATTTCTTGCCGGGCCATTACCGGATACATTCGCGGATTCTACGCGACCGAATCTGTTGCAGATATCCATAGCCTCTTTACATGAAAGAAATCTCTTCTCGCTCCAGAATTCATTGCCTGTTATGGGCATAAACTCCAGGAACCGGACATGCAAAGGACGGTCTATCGTCAATCTCAAAAAATCGGTGATCTCATCATCGTTTACCCCTGCCAGGAGAAGGACATTTATCTTTACCGGGTGCAACCCCGCATCGAGGGCCGCCTCTATGCCCTCCATCGCATCCCTCAACTCGCCAAAGCGGGTCACATCCTTAAACCTATCCCCGCGCAGGGTATCTAAGCTAACGTTTACCCTTTTAAGGCCGGCGCGTTTAAGTTGATGGGCATAGTCCTTTAGCAGAATACCGTTGGTCGTCATAGATATTTCGTCTATACCTTCTATCTCTGCCACCATCTTAACTAAAACGGCCAGGTTCTTCCTGACCAGCGGTTCACCGCCTGTCAAGCGTACCTTATTTATCCCCATCTGAGCCGCTATGCCGGCAATTCTGACGATCTCCTCAAAGGTGAGGAGATCATCGTGAGATTTATTGTCTATACCGCAACCCGGCAGGCAGTATACACACCTCAGATTGCACCTATCGGTCACTGAAATGCGCAGATAATCTACCCTGCGGTTGTATTTATCTATTAACTTTCCCATTAACAAATATGGCGCTATCGGGTTTGAGATATTTCAATACGCTCATCCCTTCAACCGCCGCTCCTTTCGTCTTTTTAAATTTGAAACAGGCAGATGGTGAACGCATGTCTCATGTAACCGACTCCACCACGGCGTGATAATCATCTCTTGTATTTATATTCGTGAAGATCCTTCCGTCGGCATCGACCGAATCCACATTGACCTCGGGGAAAAAACCGGTTACCTTCAAATCGTCTGCCACAAACCGCTTTTCGATGGGCTCGATACACCTTTTAGAATATATCGCGCAGAGGGGCTCGAATACGCCATCATGCCGAGGCACAACTATATCGGCGCCTTCGGCCTTATCTATCATATATCGTATCAGATCGAGATCTACAAAGGGCGCGTCGCAGGCAAATATAAAATTTGAGAATGTGCCGGATCTCATTAAAGCCGTATATATACCGCCGAGTGGGCCCTTGTCCGGTAAGATGTCGCCGAAGACCTCAAGGCCAAACCTTTCATACTTTTTTACGTCTTCGGCTATAATTATAATTTCGGTGAAGGTCTTCTTTAATCTCGAGATCAGCTCACCTATCATAGTATCGGTCCCAAGGTTCAAAAAGGCCTTGTCAGACCCCATGCGGCTCGATTTTCCGCCGGCCAAGATAACGGCTGTAATCGAATCCTCTCTCTTCAAATCGCCCCTCCGTCATAACCATGCCTTAAAAGCTGCACGTAGACCCGCTGCCCTTTTTTGATGGTCTTTATCTCTTCCGGGGCAACTATTATGCCGTCAGCCAAAATAAGTGATTTTATAATGCCTGATCCCTGTGGACCTGTGGGAATACAATAAAATCGCCCATCCTTCTGACTGATCTTTGCCCTGACAAAATACCTTAATCCTTCTTTCTTATGAAAATCTTCCATCATCAATGCCCATAGGCCGGGCCTGAATAGATCTTTTGCGCCCTGCATCTTCAGCAAAGAAGGCCTGACATACTCCTCAAAACTTATAGTCGATGAGACTGGATTGCCGGGAAGCCCGAAGACGGGAATACCCTTTATCACGCCGAATGCCAAGGGCTTTCCGGGCCTCTGCGCAACCTTCCAGAATTTCATCCGCATACCAAGCTCAAGGAGGACGTCTTTGACTAAATCATAATCGCCGACCGAAATACCTCCTATCACAAGCAGCATATCCAATCTTTTCTTTAAACCGGAAGCTATCTTCTTCCTTACCTTATCTCTGGTATCCCGGGCAATCCCCAGATCTATAGCAAGGCCGCCGCATTTGGCCGTCTGGGCACTTATGATAAAGCTGTTGCTGTTTCGGATCTTGCCCTTGGTGAGCTTTGCTGCTAGACCCACAAGCTCATCACCGGTAGCCAGTATACCCACCCGCGGCTTGCGCGCGACCTTTACGCTCTTCATGCCGAGCGCGGCCAGCATTCCTATCTCTTGTGGACGCAATACAGACCCCTTAGATAAAACCTCCTGCCCTCTCTTTACGTCTTCGCCCCGCCTCCTGACATTTTCACCCCTTTTGACGCGCGCATAAACCTCGACTGAATCCTTCACCCTGCCCCTCGAGCTACCTTGCTTCTTTGTGTATTCGACCATCACAACGCTGTCTGCACCTGCAGGGAGAGGCGCGCCTGTCATTATCCTTGTCGCTTCACCGCCATTGACCCTTCTTTTGGGACTATACCCCGCCGGCAGATCCTCTACTACCTTAAATATGCGCGGCCGCGCTCCGGAAACAAGCTTTGTATCGACGGCCTTTAGGGCGTACCCGTCCATAGCTGAATTATCGAACGGCGGAAGCATGACTTTTGCCTTCACATCAGAGGCAACTATCCTATCGAGGCCATCTTTGGTGCGGGCATATTCACACTGCAGCGGTTTTATGGAATTAAGGATTATTCTGCGTGCCTTCTCTACTCGTATCATTCCTTGGCAATATCCTCCACGTCATTCGTTATCTCTTTTCCGGCCTTCTTGAACTCCTTAATCGCCTTGCCAAGCGCCCTCCCTGTCTCCGGCAGCTTTGCGGCGCCGAATAAGACAAGGACTATCAAGAGAATCACCATAAGCTCTCCTGCTCCAAATCTGAACATCTTCCCCACCTCCTTATTTTTACTTTGGTAAAACTATAAAGAACGTTGTGCCCCTGCCCTCCTCAGACTCAACCCAGATCTTACCATCATGTCTGGCTATAACCTGCTTGGCGATCGAGAGCCCCAGGCCTGTACCGTCGGTCTCTACCCCTTTGGCATTGGAGGCCCGGTAGAATTCATCGAATACCTTCGGCAGCTCATCTTTGGGTATGCCTATGCCCGTATCCTCAATCCTCGTAATAATAGAATTTCCCTTATCGCCGACATTGACATCGATCCTTCCGTTGCGGGGTGTATACTTAACCGCGTTTGCCAGGATGTTGGAGATAGTCTCCTGTATATACTCTCTCGCGCCCCTCGCTTTGTCGACGCCCGGATCGATGGTAAGCTTTACCGATAGATTCTTATCCCTTGCTTTAGACTGGATATTGGCAACGGCCTCCTTGACCATCTCGCCAAAAGAGAAATATTCCACCTTTATCTGTCGGCTCAATTTTATGCGCGTAACCTCGAGCAGCGCCTTCACAAAGAACATCAATTTCCCTGTGCGCATATCGGCCCGCTGGAGAAGATCTCTCTGCTTTTCGTTCAATGGACCGGTTATGCCTCCCGTTACCGGTTCTATACAGCCCTGGATAGCCGAAAGATGTCCTTTTATGTCATGCGTCACCCTGAGGACATACTCGCTCTTTATTCGGTCGTTCGCTTCGAGAAGTTCATTTGCCTCACGCAGGCTCTTCTCCCGCTTCTTCAGTCTCCTTGATATAGATGTTGCCATATAAACGGCTATATACAAGGTTGTGATAAAAACGAAAGAGACCCCGGCCACATAGAGAAGATTATCATGCAGGCTTTGGCCAACAAACCCTTTCAGGCAATGGTGCGGCAGAATCTTGCGGTATTCGAATATCACGATAGATAAAAATAAGAAAATAGCAAATGTGGCCTGCCAAAATGAGGCGCGCCTGGAAAGAAGGATGCTGGCAATGATCATATGAAAAATAAAATAGAAGATAAACGGGTTTTCCGCTCCTCCTGAAAAATGGAGCAGGATTGCCAGGAAGATAAGGTCGAGGGATATCTGGAAATTGGTCAAAAAGTTATTTATCTTCGGTACCGCAGCGGACTTTTTCTTCTCGAGAAAATAGAGAAAGACGCGGAAGGAGAGATTGTAAATGCCGAGAAAAATGGCGGCCGCGTATAACGGATATGTCTTTAGGGAAATGCCTACAAACTTATCTACAAAAAATACTGTTAGGAATAACCCCGCAAAAGCTATCCATCTTAACTTTATAAGCCAATAAAGTCTCTCGACAAGCCCGCCTTCGACAACATTCCTCTCGCTGAGGCGAGAGGTTTTGAGTTCACCCATATCGGTCTATCCTCTTACTGCGTCCGTTTTGAGCGCAAAGCCACTATTTTTTTAAAAGGGCCCCTACCTTAGCGATAAGCTCGTCGGGTTTGAGCGGCTTATCCAGATAGTCATCGACTGGCAGCCAGGACTCATCGCCGGCCTCCTTCTTGAAGTCGAGGCCCGTCTTCTCCTTAATGGCCGTCAACATCAGGATAGGGATATCTTTATATGCTGCGTCACTCTTGATTTCCCGGGACACCTCAAAACCCTTGTCGTTCGTCTCCATCATGACATCCAATATGATGAGGTCGGGTTTCTGGCTCTTGACCTTCTCCAATCCCTTTTGCCCATTCTCGGCAATTGAAACATGGTACTGTTTGCTCTCCAATACCACCTTCATCGCTTCTACAATATCAGGGTCATCATCTATAATTAGAATTTTAGCGGGCGCCATCGTCACTTCCCTCCTCTTTGTTTTGACCCAAACCGGTTTACCAAGCCTCTTATCTCATCTGCCTCTGAAGAGATGTACCCCTTTGTCATCATCCCTATGTCCCGATAGAAGCTCCTGCGAGCTCTATTGATGACCGCTTCTAAAAATTTAGGTACCCACTTAAGGAGATGCTTCTTGAGAAACTCTTTCTGGAGTTTTAGGTACTTGAGGGCAGTAGTATGCTCTGCCTGACTCCAGGCAGCCGCCTCTTCAGACACGGCCTTACCCATAAATTCTAATTCTACACCAATATGGTCAAACGCGCCACAAAAATCTGTCCGATACCCTAATCCATAAGATTTAATAAGATCTTTAAATTGTGAAGATGCGGCAGAAAAAGCGATACCCGATTTATCGTTTGTATAGGCGGACTCGTATGGATAGATGTGCTTTCCCGGTCCGACAAAGAGGCGCGTGTATTCTACGGCAAGCTCATCGGCGATCTCCGTTGATGAGCGCCCTTTGAGATACTCCGCTATCTCGAAACCCAATTCCTTAAAAGCCTTCGAAAAAGCCGGAGCGCGCAGCCTTTCTATCAGCATCAGCGTTGGTTCGCTACGATATATGCCGGACAGGAGGTCCCACATCCCGCTTCGCTGGCTGGCGCTGCGGGCGAGACCTCCCGTATCTATTTTTTTCATCCGGTACCTTTATGCTTTATCAACACTCACCACGGTATCCATGAACCGGAGTTGTCCGGCTACCGGATCCGGGGCATTAGGTATGATCCAGTTGGGATGCACACCTTTCTCTGTCCACCATTTATTATGGCAATCAGGCTCACAGCGATGGCCGCTCGACGCCTTCTTGCCTGAGGCAAACTCACCATATTCCCAGTGGCCGAGGTGATGAGATATGGCTATAACCTCCGGGTGGACCCCTTCGGTGACCCTGGCATTGGTAATTATCTCACCTACAATGGATTTCACCTTGATCTTATCCCCGTCCTTTATGCCTTTCTTCTTGGCCGTCACAGGGTTGATCAGGGCGGGGTTGTCATGATATATCTCTGTCAGCCATTTGCAGTTCTGGCTGCGGGAATGTATCTGAACACCCACCTTGTAAGTAGTCAGGATCATCTCACCCTCTTTCATCTTCTGGTGCTCCGGAACAGGTACATAGCTTGGAAGCGGGTTAAACCCCTTCTTCTTAAGAAATCCGGAGTATATCTCAAACTTCCCGGACTTGTTGATCTTATCCGGCTTAAAACCGGCACAGACCTTATCACCTATTCTTTGTCCGACATACCCTTTGTAAGCATTCTTTGTATCTGTATAACCGGTGGCTGCAGCCTCTTCTTTCGCCTTTGCCTTGGACTTTGTCCAATTCCAATAGACGCCGGTCTTCTCATCGAAGATAACGCCATCGGCAATATAGTCCTTCTGGCTTAGCACCTTTGCGTAAGATCCGTATTTAGGCTTGGCCTTGGGATCATGCCAGACACCGTGTTCCTGCATATGCTTAAAATCGATCTTCGTCTTTTTGCAGGATTTACGGACAAAATCCTCGGCTGAATCGAAGTCCATCTTAAGCCCCAGCCTCTTGGCCAGGTCACACACAACATCCTGAAATTGCCTTACTTCTCCGGGAGGTTTGACTACCGGCTGGCGGATGTAGAACTCGGGAATATGCTCATAGGATACCATATCGTCCCATGACCATCTCTCAAGATATGTGACATCCGGCAAGATAAGGTCTGCCAATGCGCTCGACTCGGTGTAGAATGGGTTAATCGAGACGATATAAGGGAGAAGTTTCTCATCCTTCATTATATCGATATTCTCCTGAACCTCACCGTTGGCATAGACCGGCTCATAACAGTAGAACATGTAGATATCCGGCCGGCCATTTTTGCCATCCTTGATCGCCTTGAAGACCCGATGGTTTATATGGTGGGTGGGATAAGCCGCATCTCCCTTAAGGCCATTATCTATCTTGAGTTTCTTCTGCTTGCCCTTCGTCTTCGGATATTTCCATTTTGCTCCTACGGCGTGGCATGTACCACCCTTGACATCTATATACCCTAGTATGGCATCGAGCGTCTTTATTGCTCGTTCCGTATCAACGCCATTGTAATGGGCAACCGCACCTCGGTAGGAGACAATAGTACCTGGTTTTGCATTAGCATATTCGATGGCCAGGGACCTTATCTTTGATGCAGGAACACCACTTATGCCCTCAGCCCACTCCGGGGTATACCGAATGAGGTGGTCCTTCAGCTGAACAACCGTGACATTCGTCCAGGTATTTATGAAATCTTCATCGTACAACCCCTCTTCCATCACGACATTAGCCATAGCGAGAGCAACAGCGCCATCGGTTCCCGGCTTTATTGGGATCCACTCGGTAGACTTTGCCGCGGTATTGGATAACCGGACATCGAAGGTAACCAGCTTAACGCCACGCCCATTGATCGCCTCGATCGTCCTCTGGGCTATCTGTATGTGTGAGGTATGCGCCTCGAGGATATTGCTGCCAAAGTTGAGTATCATGTTTGTGTTGGGCATGTCATTAACATCGTAATGCTTGCCCCAGGTAAGCTCCTGAGCAGTCCACTTGGCTCCTTCGCATATCGATGTATGGTTGCCTATCGTCTTTGTGCCGAACGCCGGAAGAAAGTTGGACTTGATTATCTTGTCATCTGAGCCCTTCATCCTTCCATAATGGAACATGAACTTCTCCGGATGCCCATCATCACGAAGCTTCTTCATCCTGGCGGTCAATTCATCAAGGGCCTCGTCCCAGGAAATCCTCTTCCAATTTCCCTCACCGCGTTTGCCGACCCTCTTCATAGGATATAGGATGCGGTCAGGGTCATAAACCTGGTTGATGCCTGCCTGACCCTTAGCGCAGATCTTTCCCTTGTTGCGGATAGCTTCGGGATTCCCTTCGATCTTTACAAGTTTACCATCTTCGACATAACAGATGATCGCGTCCCGTGCCACACATTGCCAGCAAGCGGAAGGGATTATCTTGCGCTCTTTGCCGGTCACGGGAGAATAGTCCTTTCCCGCCTCTTTCAGCTTCAGGACCCCGCTTAAAACCGGCTTTCCAAAGATATCCTTTGCCCCGGTAACAACCGCGGCACTAGCCGCGCTTAATTTTATAAAGTTACGTCTTGTCAATTTGGTCATATTTCTCTCACCCCCTTATCTTTTAGATTTGTCCTGCCATAACAACGATGAAGCGCATGGCAAAGATGCCTATTAAAATGAGCGCCGCTGCTATCGACTGAAGTGACAGCTTGCGTGATCTATCTCTGTTGAAGAGGATCGAAAGAGGCACAACCGCGCCTAAAAAGATCTCCACAACCCAAAAGAGAAAACTGTAATTTCCTTTCAATAATACCTTGGCGCCGGCTATCGCATCTGTGCCCCCGTTCAAAAGCACCAGTATCTCGATAGCTATCATCGCCACTTCAAGAACCACAAGCCACGCCAGTGTCCTTCCCAGCAGAAAAAATTTATCCTTTAAGGCTTCTGCCTTGCCAAGGACTATGCTGATCAAGATCACCAATGCCAAGGCCGTAATCACAGACCCTACGAGAAAGAGCCACGGCATGAGTGCGGTATGCCAAAGAGCCCTTCCCTGCATCTGGGCTAAAAGAAACCCCGTATACGTAGCGCCGCAAAATGCCAGAGGAAGCCCCGCATACCCTATTCTTTTAGCCTTAGCATCTTCGCCTTTGATCAAGAGATAGGCAAAATATGCGTTCACCATAAAGAAGATCGAAAGCAGCCAAGTCCCCCAGGAGGCAGCTGAGCTTGGTTGAAATGTAACCATTAGCCTCCAGAATTTGAGCGGATGGCCGAGGTCCATAGTAAGCAGCCCCATACCCGCTGCCAAAACCAATGGAGAAAGTATGGCCGCAGGTTGTGCGAGCGTCTTATAGTCTGTCTTCCAATAGGTGAATGCTACCGCGATAAAAAATAACCCCGCGCTCAATCCCCCCAAAAAGAAGTAGGTAGGGATCATCCAGTTTAAAGCTATATTGTGGAATATATCGTAGCTCGTCATCTTCGCTCACCCCCTTCCAGCAATTTCTCGGCGCTGATATAGAAAACGTGTGGCTCTGTCCCCAATTCGGGTCTCAGCGTCTGGATGGCCTTACGGCTCACCAACTTAGACACATCGCTGTCAGGATCGTTTAAGTCGCCGAATATTCGCGCGTTTGCCGGACACGCATTTACGCATGATGGTACCACGCCTTTATCCACACGATGGCGGCAGAAGTCGCATTTATTAGCTACTTTTTTCGTGGGATGAGAAAATCTCGCATCATACGGGCATGCGACAATGCAGAGCTTGCATCCGACACACTTCTTCTCATCAACCTTAACTATGCCATCATCGCGCCGGCCCGTTGCCCCAGTAGGACAGACCTTCTTGCACGGAGGATCATCGCAGTGATTGCACAATCTGGGAAGGAAGAACCTGCCCGTGTTTGGATACGTACCTTTTTCTTCGACCTTAACCCACGAACGCCAGACACCCAGAGGGACATCGAACTCTGACTTGCAGGAGACTGAACAGGCGTGGCAACCGGTGCATTTATCAAGATCTATGGCCATTGCCAGCCTTCTTCCGGTCAGATGCTTTGCATTGGCAAAAGCATCTTTCGTCGGAAGGGTAGCGGCAACCGCTCCGGCAACCGCCACCCCGCTCATCTTAAGAAGATCTCTCCTGCTAAGTCCTTTCCTCTCTTGGGCGACATCAGGCATTCCTTCTTTTACCTTAGTCTTACCCATATCTTTATCTACCCCCTCTGCGGAGAAAACATCTCCGCTTTAGTGTTAGAACTTAAACTGGAGCTGGCTGATGAATTCGTCATTGTCAACGTCTCCAGCGCCGGTATCTTCATCGTTAACAGAATATTCGTTCTTCCACTTCAGGTTCTTGTTGATCTTGGCAATGAGACCAAAGGTATATTTCTGCCTATCCCAACTTCTGGCATCCGTGGCACTTATCGCATCCTTCTTCAGATCAACGTCATACCAGCTAAGCTGGACAGCCGGGGTAAGCCCTTTCAAATAACGATAATCGAGCTTGAATGTGTAGTATGGCTCAATATGGGCAGCCCATCTATCAAGCTTAGCATCTGTCGAGGCGATATACTGACCCCTTACGCCGAAATTCTCAAATTTGTAATCGACGTTTACGCCAGCCCTGAACTGTTCGTCTTCTGTGTTTGAAACATAATTGGCTATCGCATTGAGCTTAGCATAATCGGCATCCTGCATCTTCTGTCCAAGATAAAAACCCATTATATTTATCTTGCCAAAGTCATCGGTATCCAACTCAACGCCTGCACCGGCACCCCATTCTATGGATCCCAGTTCAGTCGGTATTTCGTCGGAATCGCTAGACCTGTCATCATGCAATATCTCAAATGTAGCGCCGCCTTCGGTAGCGCCTTTATCGTCAAGATTCAGGCCGTTTGACGCGGACAGTCTCCAGTAAAGCCATTCCCATTCTCCGCCATATATGATCTGCAGTTCTTCGTCTTCCCAGTAGGGAATACCGGCTATCGGATAGCTCTCAAAGACCCTCTTGGGCTCTATCCAGCGTGACATCAGACCTGCCTTGACGAAATGTTTAGTTTCGTATATCTCCACATCCTTCAAAAAGATATACGCGTCATCAAAGAACGCTGTCTCGGCTTCATCAAATTCGAGCTCTGAAGAGAAACCTATCGTCTCGTCAACAGATGTCACCGTGGCCCGCAATGTTACCTTATCTACCTGCAGGTGAGGCCTCTCAAATTGATTCGTCCTGTCAGCGGTGCTGGTCGTCACGGAGTCAAGGGTGGTGTGATCTTCCTGCACATCGACGATCTCAACCTCCGTAGCACCTGATATCTCTACCTTCACACCCTTCTTAGACAGAAAACCCTTCTCTTCCTTAACCTCTGCTTTGACCGTTCTTGACTCGTTTTCGGTGATGAGGCCCTTCTCGACAAGCAGCTTTAATAGCGCGTCAGTATCATCAGCGAAAGAGGCAGAAGAGAAAAAGAGTACCAACGCTATTGCCAGCGCCGCACTCCCAACCCATTTAATCTTCTTCATGCATTCCTCCTATCTTATTAAATTGTTTGATCTTGCTATATCTTCTATAAAAAATAATTACACTCTTAAGGCATTCTCTTTTCTTACTTCACCTCCCTTCCGCCTGGATTAAGATTATTAAATTTACTCGCCTGACACGCCAAAGTCATCAACCTGGATCGCTTGCGCGTCGACGAACTTCCAATATTTCATCCCTTAAGGTTAAAACCCGTCTCCATAACATGATCCGCCAGACTTAAAAGACTCGTCTTATAAGACGATTGCGAGAAGATCCCTATCCTCTGCTTTGCTGAATCCACAAAAGATGAGGCAATCTGCTTTGTCCTGGTCTCTGCCCCGTGATCGGACAGCATCTTCCTTATTTGGCTCAGGGTTTCGTCTCCTTTTCCATGGGCCAAGAGTCTTCGCAGCCGGCTCGCCTCGTCCTTTGAGGCGGATCCCAATAAATTTAGTATGGGCAGCGTCATCTCACCCACCTTTATATCCTGACCTGCCTCTTTTCCTAACACCTTTTCCTCACCCATGAGATCAAGATAATCGTCTGTTATTTGAAATGCAACGCCAAAATTCAATCCATATTCCCCCAGCGCGGTCCGGACCGGCTCTTGAGACCCGTATACTAAACCACCCGCCTGGCAGGAGGCGGCAAAGAGGCTCGCCGTCTTCTTCTTGACTATAAGGATATAGCTCTCTTTCAATAGATCGACATTATCCCTCTCGCACACCTGGAGCAATTCCCCTTCACACATCTGGCTCGTGGCACAGCTTATGCATCGCACGATGTCCACATTGCCGCATTCTGATATCATCTCGAACGCAACCGAATAGAGATAATCACCCAGGGCTATGGAGACATCCTGGCCCCACCTGGAGTTAACCGTTGGCCTATTATGGCGGGTCGGGGAATGGTCGATCACGTCATCATGTATGAGCGAGGCCATATGGATCAGTTCAACGGCTGCGGCGACCCTGATGAGTTGATCGTCTGTAGTCGATAGGCCATGGCCTGATGATGCCTTGGCAGAAAGGATCGTCATAGCAGGCCTGATCCTCTTCCCGGGAGACTCAAGGAGAAAATCATTGAGTCTATTTAAGGACCTGCTGCTCATTCCTTTAAGGGAATCCGCCAGAACCCCTTCCATTCTTTCCAGCTCTTTTTCGATGGGACTATATATCTCTTTTAGTTTCATTCTCTTTATCCAATCCTAAAAATTTTATCGAGCAAAAATCCGGCGCATAATAGCGCCCCTATAATTGAATGCAATCCTATCGTGGAAGCATTCGCCGGTAAGAGCGCCTCTATCTTATCAAAATTTCTCCTTGATACCGCAACTGCCTTCAATGCCAGGGGGATAGTCAAAAATGTGGCCAGGCATAAGATGGGCAAAATCTTTCCTATGACCAGGGAAAGTATAATTATATAGACTGCTGATAATAATATATGATAT
>JABMSB010000025.1 GCA_013202205.1 Candidatus Omnitrophota bacterium | reverse complement strand
CTATGAAAGAGCATTACATAGAGAAGTTCTACGTAACGCGTGGACTTGATAAATGCCTCTTTATGTTTTCTGAGGAGGAGTGGAAAGTACAAGAGACAAAATTTAAAGCACTTCCTTTCACAAAACCCGATGCGCGCAAATTCAATAGGTTCTTCTTTTCCGGAGCCACAGACGTAGCACCCGATAAACAGGGTAGGATACTCCTGCCTAAATTCCTAAAAGATTATGCAGGCATAAAGAAGGACGTGATCGTCATAGGGATCTCCAACCGCATAGAGATCTGGTCCGAAGATAAGTGGCGGGAGTTCTACAAGGCCCATGCAGATTCGTTCGAAGATATCGCTGAGAAACTTATAGAGGAATAGCCAGTGGCGGCCACCTTATTTCGGGTGGCTGCCACCGAGGGGGGAGGTGAGCCAGATGAAGACAAGGAAGCTGAATATGAAAGAGGAGAACAAGATACTCGAGTTCGCCTGTAAGGCAGCAGTCGTCGAAAGGCTCAAGCGTCTTAGGGCGTTAGGCAGTGAACCGGATTCAATGGGGTTGAGTAAATATACGTGGAAGATGTTGGCAATACATAAGAATTGGAAATAGACAGGCCGAAAGCTTGGCCAAAGGGGCCGGCTTTTTTATATAAGGTTACATAAATCGATAGTTACTTAATATACTATGTAAGGGTTTTTCGGTGTGCATAAATCTGTAATGTGTGAAGAGGTTTTGGATCTTTTAAATCCCAAGAAGGGCCAGACAATCCTCGATTGTACGGTGGGCGGCGGAGGTCACGCCTCAATGATACTTGAGCGCATACTCCCCGGCCGGCTGATAGGCTTAGATCAGGATGAAGAGGCGCTGTCCGTTGCAAAAGATCTCTTAAGTAAATTTGACAGCGCATCATACTCCCTTATACACGAAAATTATAGAAATATAGATAATATATTTTCACGCGACAATATCGATAAGGTAGATGGCGTGCTCTTTGACCTTGGCATATCTTCTTTTCAGCTCGATAACGCGCGTCGCGGTTTTAGCATCAAGGGCGATGGGCCGCTCGATATGCGCATGGATAAGCGGAGTAGTCTTACGGCGTATGACCTTGTGAATCGCATGAGGGTCGATGAGATAGAGAATATCCTGCGCTCTTTTGGTGAGGAGCGTTACGCAAGGAGGATCGCCAGGAGTATCGGAGAGATACGAAAACGCACACCGATAGCCACGACAGGCCAGCTCCGGGAGATCGTCGAACGCTCGACACCGGCAAAGTACAAGCGCTACAAGATCCACCCGGCGACACGGACATTTCTGGCATTGCGCATAGCGGTGAACCACGAACTGGAGCATCTCGAATATGCGCTCGAGATCGCGATCAAACATCTCGCTGTTGGCGGGCGCATCTGCGTGATAAGTTTTCACTCGCTTGAAGATAGGATAGCGAAGAACGAGTTTAGGCGTTTTAAGCAGTCAAAGATCTTGAAGGTCCTGACAAAGAAACCATTAAGGCCATCTCATAGGGAGACGATAGAGAATCCCAGGTCCCGCAGCGCCAAGTTACGGGCAGCAGAGAAGATCAAGTCAGAAGATGAACCGGAGAATATAATATGACACTGAGGCTACCAAGGACTGTCTTTTCGGTTATTATTATTACTATGATATCATTATCATATGTATATCAGCAGGTAGAAGTATTAAGGTTTAGTTATATGATAGAAGCGAAAGAACAATCGATCTCCAAATTGCTTGACCACCAGGACCATTTGGTATACAATATTGGCATAAAGAAGGCGCCATCATATATATGTCATACCCTCATTAAAGGCGGCAGGGACCTCATAATGCCTGAGGGAAAGCAGTATGTTTATATGGTCGAATCGAGGCCCGCACCAATGCCGCGTAAGAGGGACCTTAAGAAGAGACCAAAGGTAGTTCGGCTTTTTTCATTTATTACTCAGTTGAGGGAAGCAGAAGCGGAGGAAGGTGAACAGACTTATTAGACCATACGGTAGCTGTGCATAAGAATAATAGATTACGTCTATCCCTTATATTTGTACTCTTCGCAGGACTATTCGTCCTTTCCTTATCACGCCTGATATATCTACAGCTCATAAAAAATGATTCACTCTCTGATATTGCCCGTAAGCAGCATAACCTGCATATGGCGCTCTTGCCGCGGCGCGGCTCTATACGTGACAGGAATATGCGCCCTCTGGCCATGAGCTATGATGTATATTCCGCATATGCTGATTCTCGCAGCATAAAGGATAAAGAAAAGGTTGCTCAAGAGCTATCTACGCTACTTGGCATGGATGAGGAGTTTTTGCTTAAGCGTCTCAAAAGGGATAAGGATTTTGTTTGGATTAAGAGAAAACTTGATAGCGATACGACGAAGAATATTGAGGAGACGAAACCGAAAGGTATTCACCTCATAAGGGAAGAGAAGAGATTCTATCCGCGCACCAGCCTTGCTTCACATATAATAGGATTTGTAAATATAGACAATGATGGCATGGAAGGCCTTGAGTTATATTACGATGATAGCCTCTCCGGTAAGCAGGGTTACAAGAACGTGCTTCGTGATGCGCGCGGCAAGGCGATAGATGCCAGAGTAGATGCCTACCTGCCGTCTGTGGATGGCCACGACCTCGTTTTAACAATAGATGAGGTTATACAGTATATAACAGAGCGTGAACTGTCGAAGGCCGTAACCCAATATAATGCCAAGGGCGGTTCTGTGGTCGTTATGGATCCTGTGACAGGCCAGATCCTGGCAATGGCGAATCTGCCTATGTACGACTTAGCCGAAGCCGGTAATTCACCGCCGGATGCCAGGCGTAACAGGGCGATTACAGATATGCTTGAGCCGGGCAGTGCATTTAAGATAGTGACGGCTTCCACTGCGCTGGAGTTGGAGATAGTAGATTTCGATGATAAGATATTTTGCGAGAATGGCGCATACAAGGTAGGGTCTCATATCCTGCATGACCATAAGCCGCATGGTACGCTCACCTTCAAGAAGGTTATAGAAAAATCGAGTAATATCGGCACCGTGAAGGTTGCGCAGGAGATAGGCAATGAAAAATTATATGAATACATTAAGGCGTTTGGATTTGGTGAGACGACAGGTATTGACCTGCGGGGTGAGATACCCGGCCTGATAAGGCCGCCGGAAAAGTGGTCTAAGATATCTATTTCGGCTGTACCTATAGGCCAGGAGGTCGGCGTTACACCTTTGCAGCTTGCGTGTGCTGTTTCAGTCATTGCCAATGGTGGTTCATTGATGCGCCCATATGTTGTTAAGGAGATAAGAGACCAAAAGGGTGAACTGATACGGTCATTCGAGCCGGAAGTTGTTAGACAGGTTATATCGGCCGAGACTGCCGGAAAGATGCGCCGGCTCCTGGGAGGGGTAGTAACCTCAGGCACGGGAAAGAAAGCCGCAGTCAAAGGGTACGAGGTGGGCGGCAAGACCGGTACGGCTCAGAAGGTGATGGAGAACGGCGCGTATTCACATTCTGCTTTTATGGCTTCATTTATCGGATTCGGCCCCGTAGAAGAACCAAAACTTGTCATAGCTGTCTGTGTCGATGAGCCGAGGCCGGTATATTATGGTGGTTCAGTCGCCGCGCCCATATTCAGCAGAGTCATGAAGGATGTATTGCGTTATCTGGAAGCATCTCCCGGTGACGCGAGAAAGGTGGTAG
>JABMSB010000024.1 GCA_013202205.1 Candidatus Omnitrophota bacterium | reverse complement strand
TCCTCACACCTTTTAGCATCTTCGGGATTAGTATATACCATGCTATCATCTCTGGCACAGCCATGACCTGGGAAATAGATCCAATCTGCCATGGAAAGGGTGAGAATAATACATATATGAATCCCATTGGCACAAAAAATAATACTTTTAGCGGCGTAGTCAGATCTGTTCCGGAGAAAAAGGATAGGCTGCCTTTAGACCTGTAACCCCTGTATGCGCTCAATATCCCGCACATCCCTTCCATATTAAATATATCTATTGACGTCATTTTCTGAATAGCTGAACGAAGAAAATTACCGCCAAAATATATCAAAAGTGCGGCGATTACCACACGAAAAAAAAGATGCGCTTTGAGGTTGGCCTTATTGACACTGATGATGATCGCGAAAAAAAATGAAAAAATCAGGATTGGGACCACAAAGAACCTGATCGAAGCCAACACAACCATGGAAGCAATCATCGTGAATAAATATCTGAAACGAAAATTATTCCAAATAGATATAATTGACCATATCGTTAATAGGCTTGACAAAATTACTATGGGCTCTTTCAGGTTCTGACTTGACCAGAGGATAAGGGATGGGCAGAAGACCGCAAACCATCCGCTCAATAGAGCGGCTCTCCTGCCAAAGAGGTGCTTGGCGATAGCATAGACTAAGACCACAGACAATGCACCACAAAGAGAATTTATGAAAAATATGGTCAGTGGATTATAACCGCCGAAATGAAATACATGACCATTAAAGTAATCGTAGTTAGATACTGTGCCTGATATGCTCTTACCTCTGAACCATTCCCACCCAGGCGCGTACCCAGCGTTCCAGTACTTGGCCATCAAGAGACCGTTCGTTCCATATGCCATACCATCTCCAATGAAATAGCCCGGCACCAAACGTGGCCTCTGATACCAAACATCATGGGGCCCCTGGGTAATAAAATATGACACATGGTAAAGAATTACGGAGAAGATAATTCTCAATAAAAATGCTACATTAAACAGGGCTAATATTCGGCCTTTATTTTCCAACTCCATAAAATAGATAATAATACTAAACATAACTCCTAAAGCAATTATCAGCAGTGGGCAAAGGTACTCCATCGGCAAAAACGGTACCAATATGCTAAACGAGATCATAACATAAAATAAAATTCTCAGCGAAGTACTCCTGGGCAGAATCTTTTCTTTAAATCTCTTGTTAATCATTGTAAACCTTCTTAAATACTTCCATATATTTCGGGATATTTACTCGTACCGAACATTTTTGCTCAACAGTCTTTCTGCCGGCAAGGCCGATCTCTTCCCTGAGCTTAGGGTTTTCGATCAGGCGAGAAAGCCCGTCGATCCATTCCTGCTCTGAGGATGCGAAGAATCCGTTTTCACCGCTAGTTACAATCTCGGCATTCGTCGGTGTATAAGAGACGACAGAGGCAGCGCCTACCGCCATGTACTGCAGCATCTTACATCCAAGCTTTCCCCTTGTCCATTCATCATCGAACATAGGCATAAGACCGATATCAAACCGTTGAAGCTCTTCCACTTCCGTATCATAACCCCATTTTTTCTTAATAACCTTATCGCTTGGAAAGCTATAGTTTCCGACTCCCACCAGCACTATCTTGACATTTTGGAATCGAAAGAGGATCTCTCTAAAAACACCGTTTAATATGGAAAGATAGGGCGTTGTCCCGGGAGAGCCGATCCACCCGAGGATTATTTCGTCCTTCTCCTCTCTATATTTGTCAGGGGCAACAAAATACCTCGTTGTATCGATGGGGCCCTGTATCTTAAAAACATCCTGGCAATATTTCGAAACATATTCCTTAATATAATCATTTTCCACAATGACACAGCTGCTTATATCCAAGCTATCCCGCACCTCCCGCTTTTTCACAAATGCTTTAAAGGTTGTCATCGGATTCCTATCTTGTGTATCCGGGAGAAAAATGGCATCATCAATATCAAAAATGATATTCTTATTCCTGAGGGGCAACAATCTCGCCAGGCCAAATGGAAATATTGCCCTCTGTAAAAAGAGTACATCATAACGCCCTGCCGCAATAAAAACTACCCAAAAGCGGAAAAACCGCTCTATGAACAACAAGAGGTAATAAATAGACCTCGTTATACTGTTAAATTCAGGAGAGCGTATCGAAAGTACGGTCATAAAATCGCTGATGGTAGAAAAAACCCTATATCTCGTCCCTTGTGATTCGAGATACGGTAGATATTGGTAAACGCGGTAACGCGAAGCTGCTACACGGTGGGTTCCCGATATCACAAATAAGATACTCATGCTCACCTTTTATAAAATTCCTTAATAGATCCAACAACAAAACGCGCTTCGTTTATGGACAATGAGCTATAGAGAGGGATACCGATTATTCTATTATACGCAAAGTCGGTATTCGGCAAGGCTACCCTTTTTCTGCGGAAGAACGGCTGAATATGATTTGGTATATAGTTTATCGCCGTAACTATACCTTTAGTTTTAAGAAAATGCATAAGGAGATCTCTCTTGTCGGCCAAAATCGTGTAATTAAACGGGACTGTCGATTCTAAGTCATGCCTTAGAATTCTTATATGCTTGAGCCTTGAAAGCTCCTTATCGTAAAACTTGGCAATATCTTGCCGTCTTTTTTTGAATACCTTAAATTTCTTGATCTGCGCAAGCCCTATAGCGGCATTTATATTACTCATATGGTACCGGTAACCCTCCATCTGCACCTCGTATAACCAGCTTCGCTTTTGATGGTATCGATTCCATGTATCCTTATCGATGCCAAGAATGCGCATTTTTGTTATCTTTTGAGCGCATTCATCATCATCTAAAACGACTGCCCCCCCTTCCCCGCAGCTTATAGTTTTTATGGGGTCAAAGCTAAAACAAGCAATATCGCCGAAAGAGCCTATGAGCCGATTCTTATATTCGGACCCAAACGCATGCGCTGCGTCCTCGATAACCCTAAGACCATCTTTTCTGGCAATCCGTAATATCAAATCCATGTTACAGGGAACACCGCCGTAGTGGACAGGCAATATAGCCTTTGTCTTCTTGGTGAGAAGCCTCTTAAGGTGGTCCATACTCAAATTCAGGTCCTCTAACTCTATATCACAGAAAACGGGCCGCGCACCACACGAAAGAATCGGCTGAATGGTCCCCGCAAAGGTGAGCGACGGAACTATTACCTCATCCCCTCGGCCGATACCTGATGCGGCTAAGGCAATATGGATAGCAGCGGTCCCCGTGTTTACACAAATAGCGTGTTTTCTGCCAAACATCTTCTTAAGAACATTTTCGAATTCAAATACCAAACTGCCCATACCGAGCCAGCCGGTTTTACAAATTTTCTCAATGTTTTTTATCTCCTCTTTACCTAGAGTAGGCCTTGCAACTGGTATCATATGTTACCCTCTTTTATATGGTATCACAGACTCCACTGGCAAAAACGGTACCATTATACTAAATGAAATCATAACGCAAAATAAAATTCGCAGCGAAGTGCTCCTGGGCAGAATCTTTTCTTTCGGTCGCTTGTTAACCATCGTAAACCTTATTAAATACCTCTATATATTTCGGTCCATTTACTTTTATTGAAAATTTTTCTTCAACGGTCTTTCTGCCGGCAAGACCTATCTCTTCCCGGAGTTTGGGGTTTTCTATCAAACAAGAAAGCCTGTCGATCCATTCCTGCTGTGAGGATGCCAAAAACCCATTTACCCTATTCTTTACAATCTCTATATTTCTGCCCACCCGCGAGACAACGCATGGGACCCCTGCTGCCATATATTGGACTGTCTTAAAACCGGTCTTACCCTTTACCCATTCATTATCCGGCAAAGGATATATCCCTATATCCAGGTCCTGAAATTCTGCAATATCTTTCTTTAGTGACCAGTCGCTATAGATAGTATCTATGCCTGGAAAATGATCGCGCTCTGCTGCTCCAACGATTTTCAAAACAAAGTCATGTTTTTCAGCCAACTGTTTAAATACTTCTCTCAGCTGCTTAAGATACAGGGCTGTTGAATGCGACCCTATCCATCCGATAACCGGCTTTCTGCCGCCATTGAGGCTATAGTCTCTAACGGTGAATTTATTTGTATCGACTGAAGTGGGTATCATCGTAACGTTCTTATTGAACTCGCTGGCATATCGTCTGAGATGGTCATTACATGTTATTACATGATCGCTCATCTCTATAATCGTAGGTATCTTGCCCGGATTCTTAAGGAAGGAGGCCACTCTATTTACGGAACTGGATGCCTTCATGTATATCGCATCATCGAGATCATATATAATCGGTTTTTTGCAAAGCCCGAAGAACCTTTCAAATATCGCCAGGCCCACAGGCCAGGCCTCTAGATGTATAAAGACAATGTCCACGCTGCGGCTTCTTATCACATCACCTAAACGGCGAGCAACGCCTTTTGGCAGCGTAAAGGCCTTCTGTGCCAACCGCCCCCTCTTGTACAATATATTATAATCCTGTGAAGAGAGAAATGGGCTGAAGAGACACTCAATCCCCATGGAATTGAAATATGAAAAAAACTGCCTTGCCCTGTAGCGGGTACTTGCACCTTCATCGGGGTGTGGCGTGATAAAAAGGATCTTCATTTCGGATTTTTTCTTCTCTTTTTGGCGATTACCGTTATTACATCTCCCATTCCAATCGTTGCTCCGAGAAAGGTTGTAAAGAGGCCCCCCATCCTTAATAACCCATTTACCTCGGGCCTTTTGCCCAATCCTCTGTTGAAGAGACTGCCGTTTATCACTTTGACAATTTTGAAATTATGGCTGTTAAGTAAAAACCTCAATGTATGGTTTGAGTATCCGTAAGTATGGTATGGTTTATGCAAAGGAGACAATAGGGGCGACCAGTTTTTACCCCTTATTAAAAAAAAGATTCGTATCGCCTTTAGAAGAAGGCTATTGGTGTTCGGTACCTCAATAATGACCGCGCCATCCTCCTTCGATATTCTATAAACCTCCTTTATCAGATCATTGGGTTCATCTATATGTTCCAACACCATATTGAGCGTGATAATATCAAAGTGCTTATCTGGGTATTTAACCTTTTCCAGCGGCACATTCTCTATCTTGAGGTCGTATCTCTTTCGTGAATAATCAGCAAGTCCGCCGGATGTCTCAACGCCGCACGCCTCCCAACCTGACTCTTTGGCAAGGGCCAAAAATTCCCCTTTTCCGCAACCTATGTCTAAGAGCTTACCTTTAGTCGCGATTCTGTTAATAAGCGAGAGTGTCTCTTTGAACATCTCTTCTTCTTTTGCGCTGCAGGACGATCTGTATTGATCAGGGTCGCTGTAAAAATCCTTCCCTTCTTCGGATACAACATAAGGGTTGGTATAGACAAAACCGCATCTCTTACACCTAACCACATTGGTAATCATATGCGGCTTGCCAGGCTCAAGGGCAGGCGCGCCAAGATACTCCAAATTTCCTCTCAGACCTAAGAACTTAAAATCGTCCTTGCCGCAAACCTTGCATTTTATATAGCTAACCTCGTATGGCGTTTTTTGCGGCCTATTTTGCATTATAATCGTTCAGCTCCTTAAAGCACATTCGGCACTCATCAAACTATGAAAATATCTTCCTTATAATCCAACCGGCTCCCTGCTCTTTTTTACCATGAAGACATATTCCTCTAATGCCTCTTCCCATGTCGGCATATTGTTCATTCCCATCAGGGTTAGCTTAAAATTATCTATCGCCTCTAAATCGGGCCTGAGCGCCGGCAGCGGAAACATTTCAGAGGTGGCGGGCGTCACCGCTATATCATCACGCCCCATAAATTTTACTATCAGCTTCGCAATGTCATAGCGCGAACAACTGCCTTTATTGGCCATATGGTAGAGGCCATACCTTTCGGTCTCTACTAAACTGAGTAGGCCTTTTGCGATATCTTTGGTAAAGGTCAGGCTGCCAACTTTATCGGCAACTGCAAAGATCTCCTTTTGGCCATCTAATTGCTTAATGATCTTGGAGACGAACTTCTTATCCTTATCTATACCCCCGATCATCCAGCCGGCACGTACGATAAAATATCTCTTTAGGGACCTTGCGACGATGCTTTCGCCTTCCAATTTCGTCTTGGCGTAAACATTCAACGGATTCGGAAGATCAAATTCAGTATATGGCACCTTCTTTTTGCCGTCAAAGACGGCGGCAGTGCTTATATAGACCAGGGGGATATCGCGCTTCATACAGGAGAATACGATATTCTCCGTACCCAGGGTATTGGTTCTATATGCCTCTTCTTGTTGGATCTCGCATCCATCGACATCGGTCACCGCAGCAAGATGAAAAACTGCTTCCGGCCCAAAATCCGCGAATACCTTTTTTACACCCTCCATGTCCGCTATGTCTAAACATACGGCACCACCATTGGCATTTATATCAGTTGCCAAAATCGTGTCGTTGCGCTCCGATAGCAGTGGGCACAATGCGCTGCCCAGCATACCACTGCTGCCGGTAATCAGTATCCTCATCTTATTGCCCTTCCATATGTTCGCACATCCTGTTGCTCAATTCTGAATACAGCTCATTATACTTTTCTGCAGCGCCGGTGAGCGAAAAATTATCGAGAGCAGTTCTTCGGCAATTTTCTCTAACCTTTGCATCTGCCACAAGGTCAAGCGCCCCCTGCAAGGCACTCTTATATTCTCTCTCTGCAAAACCATCAATGATGATTCCCGCATTATTATTCAGGATACATTCCTCCAGGTCTCCGATGCCTCTGTTTGTAATTATAGGGATGCCGCAGCTTAAATATTCGGCAACTTTTGTGGGCAAAACCGCTTTCATGGCAAAAGAGCGTTTTAGAAAAAACAGTCCTACATCAGCAAGGGAAAGATAATCCGGCATTTCGCTCTGAGCGACGGCAGCTACCGTAAAATCTTCGGGCCGGAGATTCTTCGCTGCAATCATCTTATCCAACATCTCTCTAGGGGAATGGGTTAAAATAAGAAAGTGGGCACTATCGATAATCTCCTTAGCAACCCCGAAGAAATCGAGCATCCTATCTATCAGATACCAGCCTTCCAGAGATCCGGCGTGCACAAAGACGAATTTCTCTTCGATAAAATATCTTTTGCGCAGCGCCTGATGCGCGTGTGAATTAAACTTAAATTTTTCCGCATCGGCTGCGCAAGGTATCACTACAACGTTCGCCCTTAGTTCGAAATTATCCGCGATGTAATCTCTGGCTTTTTCGCTTAAGACAACTATCCGATCAGCCGATATCAGATAACGTTTTTCCAAAATTTTGACCAACCGATAGAGCAGGTCTTTCTCCTTCCAGGTTCCCCCATCCAATTTTTCATCGGCCCAGAAACCGCGCATATCAAAGATAAATTTTGTTCCGAAAACTTTCTTTATGATAAATGCGATCAGGGTAGAGACGTATGAACGGGCATGAATTATAATAATCTTTTCTTTAATCAAAATGAATATAGATAATATCAACCCTCTCAAACCATCGAATAACGTTGAGAAGAAAGGGGGATTCTTATGATAACGCAGCTTGAACCACTTTATATTGTGATCTGTCAATTCTCGGGAAATCATAGCCAACATCTTCTTATCCTGCAAATATCTCTTCTTTTCATAAGTGAGCAGGATAAAACTGATTCCTTTTTTTGACAACTCCTTCAGATAAGGTAGGATCTGTGATTGTCCTAACGGTTCCAGTATGCCATCGTAAGAGAGGTAGAGGGCTTTTGTCCTTTTCATAGTAGATCCAATGCCGCGGTCCATATCAGTCCTCTATTTAAAGCTGCACATAAAAGCTATTCATTCGAACAACCTTCTTGCTGTCGCATAAGATAAGACTGGCGTACCAAACCATTCTTATGCAAGATGTACTGCCATAATGCACGCAATATGCCAAATCCGTAACGCAGGCTGGAGATAAAATCGATACAGGAAGAATCGTTTCTATATATGGTCGATACTTCTATTTCACCGATTTTGAAATCGAGATTTACGCACTGTATAATAATCTCTGCGTCAAAAACGAAATCATCGGAGTTCAGTCCAAAGGGGATCGTCTCCAAAAACTCCTTTGAGTAAGCGCGATAGCCCGTATGGTACTCGGACAACCTCTTCTTTAAAACAAGGTTCATTATAAAAGTCAAGAATCTATTCGCTATATACTTCCATATGGGCATGCCTCCGTTGAGCGCGCCGCCACCCATAATCCTGGATCCAAGAACCAGCGAAGCCCTGCCCTCTACTATAGGCGCTATTATCTGCGGGATCTTCTTCGGGTCATACTGATAGTCGGGATGTAACATTATAACAATTTCCGCCCCTGCTTTAAGGGCTTCCCTATAACAAGTCTTCTGATTTCCTCCGTATCCAATGTTGCGGGGATGTACGAATGTCTTTATGCCGATCTCTTTTGCGAGCCTGACGGTGTCGTCTCTGCTACTGTCATCAACGAGAATAATCTCATCGACAAACTCTTTTGGTATGTCATTATAAGTTTCGAGAAGGGTCTTTGAAGCATTATAAGCCGGCATGACCACAACTACCACTTTACCCGCTACAGGCATTGAGCCCTTCCTCATTTATCGTATTCATTATTAAGAGAGGCGTCTATAAATTGACGTCATTCGCTAGATGGCAGCCCTCTTCTCCTCTGCCTTAAGTTTCTGTATATATTCCCAGAAAAATATAGATGTAATCATCGTAACTGAGACTAACAAAAACGCTACGACGGCCTTACGTCCTGCATTCTTGGAAACCGGTTCACGATCCGCACGAACTTCATCCAGTACGATCAATAATGGTTTATCCGTCGTAATATCCAGATCATTGTTAAGCTTATCGAGATTGGTTAACATAAATTTGATTATATCCACCAGAAGATCCGGATCTTTCCCAAATGCCCATATATCCATTATAGGCATCTGTGGCCTTGTATGCGTATCGACCATCTTCTGCACTTTAGCTGCGGCAACTTCTGTCGATACCCCCCACTCTTTGGCGAGGTTGAACTCTTTTGCTACATCTTCGGCCATGCGCCTGCTTGACATCAAATATTCTATTATCTCACCCTTCTCGTCACCCCTGGCTGCATCGAGTAGGGAAATACCTAATAAGCTATTACTTGTATAACCACCTCTGTTGGGTTTAATAGCACGTACGGATGCCTTGTATATATCTGGTTTTGCTGCCGCAATAGCATAAGTCAATATAGCTATAAAGACTGCTAAACCGAAAATAGGCTGTCTATACCTCGATATCATGCGAAAATAATCGAGAATAGTTATTTTTTTTGATGAGTAAACCCGCTGTTTCATTTAATACCTCCTTTAAAAAACGGAAAATATATTTTTAGGATCAATCGAGCGCTGCCATGGCTACTGCCGCACCTAATCCTACTTCATAGATAACCTTGGCGATATCTCTAAGCAGTATCCCGGTTGGCGTCTTATATATATATTTCTCGGGAACGATGATCGTATCTCCCGGCGACACCTTCCGGGCCGAAACAAAGGTCGTATCCGATTCGCCGCTTGCCTTTATGATATATATACCTTTGGAGTCGGCGTTCTTTGTAAGGCCTCCTACCTTATTCAGATAATAATTGACCCCCCTATTCCCCATAAAAGCTATTGCTGAGGAGTGATATACGTTGCCTACAACGAGGACGGTCGATGGCCTGCTCGGTATATGCAGCTTGTCCCCATCCTCAATAACTATATCGTATGGGCTGCCGGTGAACTTATCCATCCTATCCAATTTTAATATCATTCTACCCGGTATATCCACATTGGAGAGTTTGTGAATCAAATCGCTCCTGTACTCCAATACCTGCATACGCGCTTGGCTCTGGGTGTCAGATACACCTACAGACATCGATGACTGTTCTGCAAGCAAAGCCTTCTGTTCCATCTCCAGAAATTGCCTAACCATCTTCTCCTGTACCTCTTTAACAGATACCCTGCTTAAGAATGCTCCATCCAGATAGGCCGATTCCTTAAAACCTCCTGCCCTCTGCAGCACGGAGCTTAAGCGTTCACCCTGTGAAACGGCATACTTCCCGGGATAATTTACTTCACCCGTAACCTCTATTACGCGTTTTTGTCCGCTTATCACCTCTCTTACAAAGAGATGGTCGTTATCTTTCAAGGTTATATCATACGCTTCGTCTCCGGAATAGACCTTATCGACATCCACTTTTATAAGCTCGGGCCCGGATCCTGAAGTGGTTCGAAAGAGTTCCGCGTTCGCTAGTGAGGCGGTCTCCTTGAGACCTCCCCCCTTGAATATAAGATCGCTGACCTTCATACCGGAGCTCAAGATAAAACGTCCGCCCTTTTGAACTGCCCCATCTACCGATACATATTGGGTTGATAATATCTCCGAGCGGCCATAGACCCTTAAATTGTCCCATTCCTTGAGAGCTATATCGTCCGCCTCGCCTTTCATAAGCGCATCGATCTCAAAGGATATAATCTCTCTTGTATTGTCATCCTTGAACCTATAGATCTCGGCCCGCTCTAAATATGTCCCGGGGAGGATGCCTCCGGCCTTCTCCAGGAGTTCCTTTACGGTCATACCCTCTTTGAATTCATATTCGGCCGGCCTGGTCACATTGCCGGAGATGCTGACATAATTTCGTTTAAGCTGGGAGATAGGGTAGACCAGCACCAGATCCCCATCCTGCAGCCTTATATCTTTTGATGAACTATCCAGCTCATCTTCGGATGCGAATTCGAGATCGAAGACGACCAGCTCGCTATGTTCTTTCACCCTCTCAACTTGTATCCTGTTAAGATATCCCACTGAGGAGATGCCGCCTGACATCTTGATCAGATCTGCCAAGCTCAGGTCTTCCTTTATCTCATATATAGCGGGCCGCTTCACGCTTCCGGCAATCCCCACGGCCCCTCCGATAGGTGGAACAAATATCGTATCACCCGATTCCAGTTTGCAGTCCGTTATTTTCCTGCCGCTGATTAATATATCATACAGATCCACCACTTTTGCCTCGCCGCCATCTTTTAAAAATTGTATTCGGCGCATAGTACCCATCTTCTTGGGTCCCCCGGCTATATATAATGTATGGAAAATGTCCGACAAGGCACTCAAAGAATGTGAACCGGGCTTGACGACCTCCCCGAGCACAAAGACTTCGATTAAGCGCAGACGACCCATCGAAACACTTATATAAAGGTTGCTGTAATGCTTGCTCAATTTTCCTTTTATCAGCTCTTCGCAATCTTTGAACTTAAGCCCCCATACATATAAAGGGCCGCTCTTAGGCAGGTTGATCTTTCCTTCTTTGTCAACGGTAACTTTAAAGACCTCCTGCATATTTCCCCAAACGCTTATTATCATTTCATCATCTGGGCCTATAACATAATCGGAATTTACCATCACATTAGCCTGAGCCTTAAATTGAGAAGATCCAAATCCGCCGGTCCTGTAATCACTGATTCCTTTGTTATTATTCACCAACTCCTTAATTTTGTCTGAGGAGGAGACATCGTCCCCTTCAAACTTTCTATCATCTCTCATGCTCCTCAGCCGCATCTCTTCTTCCGTAGGAAATAGATCATAACCAAACTGAGTTAAATTTCGTGGAATGAATGATGGGATTTTACCTGCAAATGCCTGTTCGATCAAAGAGCGTGTCTTAAATCCCATTAACTGAGGGATTTGACCGCCACTAACTGATTGGATTCCCCCTATACCTGTTGGCACTCCTCCCCCCATGGCAGCATTAACTGCCATTGATATCTGTGTACCATCGTATGGGCACACTACAGGTTTGGGGTTAGAAGGATCGACGAATGCCTTGAAGGGGTTTCCGCATGTAGGACAGATAAGATCCGTAGAACCGCTCATTTGCATATCGGAACCACCTTCGCTCAAAAGCATAGGCTTAAAATAGAATTTATCACCGCTGTATGGACTTACAAATATCTGGCTCTCTCCGGAAAAGAGCGCCTTTAAGTCTATCTCCGCCTTAAAATACATGCCGCTATTTGGGCTCTTAATTAAACCGTAATAGATCTCTTTCTCCTTCGATATGGCTGTCTCTTCAGATGCCTGATAAAACTCTTTTCCGCCATAAGGACATATGAACGGTTTCAGTCCTTTCCTTAAGTCAATATCGGTTGGATCTATTAAGACCTCGAAAGACTTTTTGCAATATGGGCATTCCAACTTTTTGAATTCAGTAGAATCTAAATCATCCTGAACGCGCTTCTCATCACTATCGTCTACGGACCATCTTGGCGTGGCTGCATATGAGTTTACTGTCGTAAGGGATAGGGAATAGGGAATGATTAAAGATACGAGCGTTGTTGCACATATAAAGACTACTTTGGACCTCTTAAACATTATGCTTTCCTCCTTTTTTATGTTTCGCATGAGATTACAAAAAAATCTTCACCCTCTTCTACAAACGAAATGCCTTACTCTAAAACTTTATATCTGTCTCCAGGCTAAAGAGGTGATTCTTCTTATCATTATTTACTATATTTCCGTAGTCCTGTATATTCTCCAATTCATAACTCATTTTAAGATCTACTCTATCCGCAAATCTGTAAAAGAGGTCCAGCGTTATCTCGTCTTCTATCTCGGGATAGCCCAGCGATAAACCACGCCTTTCCCTGCTATACTGGAGGCGGAGGAGGGCATCAAAATCCTCAAAGTATTTACTGATAGATAGCGATATATCATCGGCATCCGTCCCCATATGATGGCCCATGATAAGGCCCCTGTTCCTATAGCCCGATTGATAGATACCGTGTGTGTACCAGGCACTCTTCGTCTTGGCATATTCCATGCAAAGATCGATGCCTTTGAACTTAAATATATCGGGCAGATAAGCTCCGACAAGAAGTCCGGGCGATTCGTTTTCAGTAAACCAAAACTTATCCTCGCCCGCCCATTCACCATAGATCTCTATATCGGTAGCCATTGGGGAGGTCCTGTCACCCCATGGCAAACATAGCTTAAAATCCAAAGAAGCTAACTGATCTGTATCGGTTGCCTTGGGTTCGCCTGTAGTAAACTCATCGCGGCTTTTGGCGACAAATATCTTCCAATAGTCTCCCAGGCTTGGCCGGGGCCTTCCCTTGCCCCTCAGTATGGAAGTCCTTGCAATCCCTACGGTGAAATATGGGAGTGGCGAATATTCTGTTCTCAACCCCGCAAAATACGGCTGCGACACAATCCTACCCTTCTCAAGCCGGGATACAAAGAAGGCGGTGTTCCATTTACCCCACTCCTTGAATATCCAGGGCATGCTATACGGCAGCACATTTCTCACCTTAACCATGTCGAGAGGCAGGGCATTATTTGACAATAGAAGGGTACCATGTCTGCCTGGTCCCCACCAGAGGGGTGTGCGGCCGGCGCTTATCTCGAGATTATAAACGGTCATCTTTGCGCATAACTCAAGGAATGTTACCTCTGTCTTGTCATCGGAGACAGAGAGGACAGGATATGCGCTCATAGAAAAGAACGGACCTACATTCCCGCGGGAATGAACGCCCGCCCTGACGTTAAAACCATCCTTTAATCTAAAACCATCTCTATTTTCTAAAAGCGTCTCATCGATACCATCTAACTTTGCGTAACTCTTATATGAGGTTATAGGGCTCGTAAGGTTGTAATCGAGTTCAAAGAGCCCTACCTTCTCTGGCCGCTCGTTATCTAAAGCTACATCCACTCCCAGAATGGCAAGCTCGTCTTTATACTCACGTATAAGGTCATCAAGAATGGACTGGAGGCGTTCCATCCTTACCGTATCCATGTAGTGGACCTCAAAACGATCCTGCTGAATCTTCTCTATGGCACCCCCTATCATATCAGCCATCTGAAGCCGCGTGAGAGGCCTGGTATTTAATCCCGAGATATCCACAAGGCCTGCAAGCGACAAGCGCTCAATAGACTCGTAGCTCCAGTGATCAAGGGGAATATCCGCCGATGAGTTTACACCATATGAAATCGCTGATGACATCATTATGATAAAAAAAGATAGGGTTGCAACCAATCTGGCTGCTATCCCCATCCTTGCTATATTAAAATATGAACCCCTGCTAAACACCCTTTCCCCTCTTTCTACCCTTAAACCATTCGATCGTTATCTTCAGCCCCTCATCCAATCCAATCCGCGGTTCCCATTTAAGCATCTTCTTGGCCCGAGAAAGATCGGGCTGGCGTACCTTAGGATCATTCTGAGGCAACGGTTTGTGAACTACCTTTGAGCGGCTTTTGGTCAGTCTTATTATCAGTTTGGCAAGTTCTAGTATAGACATCTCAGTTCTATTACCGACGTTTACAGGTTCGTTCGTATTTGACTCCATCAGGGCCACCAGGCCATCAATCGTATCATCTATAAAACAGAAACTACGGGTTTGGGAACCGTCCCCAAAGACCGTTATCGGCCTGCCATCTAAGGCCTGTGATATGAATGCGGGTATGGCCCTTCCGTCATCCGGGCGCATGCGCGGACCATATGTATTAAATATCCTGGCAATCTTGGTATCTATGCCGTGAGTCCGATGGTACGCAAGCGTCAGCGCCTCGGCAAAACGCTTTGCCTCATCATATACCCCCCTCGGCCCTATTGGATTAACATTACCCCAGTAGTCTTCAGGCTGCGGATGGACCAGAGGGTCTCCGTATACTTCAGAGGTCGATGCCAGCATGTATTTAGCGCCTTTGGCCTTAGCCAGCCCGAGTGTTTTATGCGTACCTAACGAACCGACCTTAAGTGTCTTTATGGGGAATTTAAGATAATCTATGGGGCTGGCCGGTGATGCAAAGTGCAGTACATAATCTAAGTCACCATGCATTTCGACGAAATTGGTAACATCATGATCTATAAAACCAAAATTATCATTAGGGAATAAAGCTTCTATATTGGCCTTGCTTCCTGTGAGCAGGTTATCAATACAAAAAACAACGAACCCCTTCTTGAGAAGGCGTTCACTAAGATGGGAGCCTATAAAACCGGCTCCACCGGTAAGGAGGATACGCTTCATTTTATGCCCCTTTATTTAGTAATATATACATATAATTATAGCAATATATTATGCTAAGTAGTCTAAAAACCATAATGGAAAGTGAGAAAATATATTACCATATTTGGGCCTAAAGTCAAGCAAAAAATATAGTAATATCTGGTGGGGAAAGACGTAAGAAGAGCGGACTATCCTAATGCCTATAAACACCAATACTAAAGAGTTAAGATGCCGATCTATCGCGCCTTTAAGCGTGATGGATTGGCCTTAAACCATTCGAATGTCTTCTGCAGCCCTTTATCGAAATCCATACCTATCTTATATTTTAGCTTTTTGCGCAGTTTGGAGATATCGGCAAGTGTCCGCGGTACATCACCTTGCCTCTTTGGCATAAAAACGGGTTTTATCTTGCTGCCTAGCATCGCGTTAAGGGCATCGACTATGTCCAATATGCGGTGCTCCTCATTACAGGCTACGTTAAAAACATCTCCTGGATCTACAGGCGCTGTAGCAGCCAGCAGGTTTGCTTCGGCTACGTTTGAAACGTATGTAAAATCCCTTGATTGCTTCCCATCGCCATGGACTTCTGGCGGAAACCCTTTTATCATTTGAGATATGAATGCCGGTATAACGGCGGAATACTTAGACTCAGGGTCCTGGCGGGGTCCAAAGACATTAAAATAGCGCAATGAGACCGTCTCAAGACCCATTGTGGCAGAAAAAGCGCGGCAGTAATATTCACCCGTAAGTTTTGAGACTCCGTATGGTGATATGGGGTTAGGGCACGCATCTTCCCTCTCCGGGAATTGGTCTGTCTCACCATAGGCAGAGCTTGATGAAGCATATACGAAACGCTTTACATTATTATTCTTAGCCGCGATTAACATGGCCAGCGTTCCTGAAACATTGATATCATTGGTAAGTGTGGGATTATCGACCGATTTGGGTACACTTCTAAGGGCTGCTTGATGTAATACAAAATCGACTCCCTTTGTCGCCTTATCGGCTGCCCGCTCATCCCTTATATCGCCCTCGATAAGCTCTATCTTATCCAAAAACCCCTCTAAATTCTCTCTCCTGCCGGTTATAAAGCTATCCAAGACGCGGACCTTCTCTCCTCTATTGAGGAGCTCCTCAACTATATTAGAACCGATAAAACCGGCTCCTCCTGTCACAAGATAATGCATAACACGACTCCCTCTTGTATTCCCTTTGATCAAACAGTTACGATTGAATAGATACGGATTTTTTTCTCTTACAACTTCATAATCTTTTTGGCATGGGCGCCCTTGATCTTACGGAGCGCGCCCCTCACATCAAAAATGAAAGAAGAGTTTTTTAACAACTCTTTATAATCTATAGAACTATGATCTGTCGCTATAATGGTGCAGTCTATTGTCTTCAAAAACTTTTTATTAAGGAGTTTTGATTTTAATGTTGCGCCGTTAATCTTTAGCTTGTTGATATAGGGATCATGAAAAAATACTGCTGCGCCTTCATTTATGAGCATCTTTATTATATCTATGGCCGGCGATTCCCTGGTATCGTTGACATCCTTTTTATACGCAATACCCATTATCAAAATCCGTGAACCCTTCAGGGGCATCTTCTTTTCATTCAGCTTCCTTCTAACCCTCTCTACCACATAACGAGGCATATACATATTCACTTCTTGCGCCAATTCGATAAATCTCGTCTCAAAACCATGCAAGCGCGCCTTCCATGAAAGGTAGAGCGGATCTATGTTGATGCAGTGGCCCCCGATCCCCGGGCCGGGATAGAATGGCATAAAACCGAAGGGTTTAGACTTTGCTGCCTCTATAACCTCCCAGACGTCTATGGACAGCTTGTCGCATAAAAGCGCAAACTCATTAACCAACCCTATGTTAACACTGCGAAATGTATTCTCCAAGAGCTTAACGAGTTCGGCAACACGGCTGGAAGAGACTCTCATGACCCTTCTTATGATCTGATTATAAAGAAGAGCTGCTACGTCTGTGGAACTCTTTGAAACACCGCCGACTACCTTGGGTATATCTTTGGTCTTAAAAGACTTATTCCCCGGGTCAACCCTCTCAGGCGAAAAAGCCAAAAGGAAATCTTTATTTAAGCTCATGCCTTTCGAGCTTAACATAGGCAAGACCACCTCTTCGGTAGTACCGGGGTATGTAGTGCTCTCGAGGATAATTAATTGCCCCCGGCGCTTATATTTGACTATCTCCTCAACCGCTTTTATGATAAAGGATATGTCCGGCTCTTTCGTCTTGCGAAGAGGCGTGGGTACACATATAACTATAACATCTACATCCCCTATTTTTTTGTAGTCTGTGGTGGCGAAAAGCCTCCTTCTGTCAACCGCATTCGCAACTCTCTCAGCCAATACATCGGTTATGTATGTCTCTTTTCTGCGAATAGAATTTACCCTTCGCTTGTCTATGTCTATGCCCATAACGGTAAAACCTGCCTCTGCAAACTCAATAGCCAGTGGCAGGCCAACATATCCCAATCCAATCACACCAACCTTTGCTTTCCTTGAAACTATCCTCCTCTGCAAATCACCCTTAAACCCTTTTATGCTTTTTTTTGCTCTTGCCATGATCCTCTCCGGTAAAGATATTATATATTATTTCTGAAGCGATGCGTTACACGCCTACCAATTCTTCTTTGCGCCCCTCCTTAAGAGGAGACCACCACATCTTATTGGCCCTGTACCACTCTGCTGTAGAGCGCAGCGCACTATCAAATTCATATCTTGGCTGCCAACCCAAGCTTTTAAGCTTCGTGCAATCGAGGGCATATCGCTTGTCGTGGCCGGGCCTATCCTTTACGTGTTTTATAAGTGATTCCGGTTTGCCCAAACTAGAAAGTATCTTTTTGGTCAAATCTATATTTTCGACCTCATTACCACCGCCTACATTATAGACCTCTCCTACCTCACCTTTATGGAAGACGTGATCGATAGCAGCGCAGTTATCCAGCACATAAATCCAGTCCCGCACATTAGAGCCGTCAGCATAAAGGGGCAGACTCTTATCTTCGAGGGCATTTGTGATAAAGAGCGGGATAACTTTCTCCGGAAATTGATAGGGCCCGAAATTATTTGAGCTCCTCGTGATCAAGGCAGGTAGATTGTGGGTAATTATATAGGCCAAGACCATATGGTCGGCTGCAGCCTTCGATGCAGAGTATGGGCTTGACGGAAAGAGAGGATCCGTCTCTTTGAACCCCCCTTCATCTATCGACCCGTATACTTCGTCCGTCGATATCTGAAGAAATTTTTTGACCCCGCACTGCTTAGCAGCTTCGAGCAGCACATAGGTACCGCGAATGTTCGTCCTGATAAAATCCATTGGGGCGTCTATTGATCTGTCAACGTGCGTCTCCGCGGCAAAGTTTATCAGGTAATCGCATTCGCTGACCAAAGACTCTACCAGGGCAACATCGCATATATCACCTTTTACAAAACGATAATTCGGCAAATGGACTACGTCTTTAAGATTCTCGAGATTCCCCGCGTAAGTCAATTTGTCGAGATTCGTTATTTTATATTCGGGATAGCGTTCGATCATATACCGGATAAAATTCGATCCGATAAACCCGCATCCGCCTGTTATAAGAATAGATTTCACAACCCGCCTCCTACAGTATTATATGCACAGATCGACTTTGTTTTTCTCTTTTTCTTCATGTTCCTTTTTTGCCACAAGATTATTGGCCTTGAGGAGCGAGTCAAACGTTCCGGAATCTGTCCACCAGCCGTCTAAAATCTCGTAAGTGAGTTTATCCATTTGTATATACTTCTTGTTCACATCGGTTATCTCCAGCTCACCTCGCCCGGAAGGCTCTAATCTCTTTATAATATTGAAGACCGCATTATCATACATATATATCCCTGTCACGGCATAATCGGATTTCGGTTCTTTTGGTTTCTCTTCGATCGAGATTATCTTATCGCCTTGCATCTCGACGACACCAAACCTTTCAGGGTCCTCAACCTCTTTTAAAAATATCTTCGCCCCGCCTTTCTCTTTTCTATATCCATCTACGGCCCGCTTTATAGACTTTTCTATTATATTGTCTCCCAAGACAACCATTATCCTGCATCCTTCGGCAAAGTGTTCTGCCAGCCCGAGCGCTTCAGCTATGCCGCCTTCACCTTCCTGATAAGCGTAATTTAAATGCTTTAAGCCAAACTGGTGTCCGTTGCCTAATAACCTCAAAAATTCACCTGCGTGGTTGCCTCCTGTAACGATGAGTATATCCTCTATGCCGGCATCGACCAAGGTCTGTATTGGATAGAATATCATCGGTTTGTTAAAAACGGGCAGAAGATGTTTATTAGTTATCTTGGTGAGAGGGTACAAGCGCTTACCCAATCCACCTGCCAGTACCACTCCCTTTATTTTATTATTGGCGGAATCCATCACCTGCTCCAGTCATATGCTATATCTTTATCGCATGGATCTATCCTGTACTCATCCGGATCTTTGTGATCATAGCTCCTCGTCGGCGTATTGATAACCATAGCTTCCTCATCCGAAATACACTTAAATCCATGATAGACCATATTAGGTATCTGGACCAAGATGGGATCATCTAAGCTCAGGTCAAACTCGCCAATCTCCCCGTATGTGGAAGAATCTTTACGTGCGTCATACAATACCAGCCTGATCCGGCCTTTTACGCACGTAAAATTATCTGTCTGCTTCTTGTGATAATGCCATGCCTTAACTATGCCGGGGAAGGCTGTTGTCATATAGACCTGGCCAAATTTCACAAAGACCTCATCATCATCGCGCAATATCTCCATCAACCTGCCTCGGTCATCCGGTATGATCTTCAGATTTTTAACTCGCACACCTTCTATCATACGATTAATCCTTTTTCGATTTGCCTTGCTGCCGTCGATAAGAGAGCTATTTTAAACTGCGGCCTATGCCCGTATATTCAAAACCCAAACCCTTCATCGTAGCTGGATCATATATATTTCTGCCGTCAACGACTACCGGTTGATTCATAACTTTCTTTAGCCGCTTAAGATCCGCCTCCTTAAACTCATCCCAATCTGTGGCCACTACCAGGCAGTCGCTATCCGCGGCAGCACTATAGGCATCTTTGCAAAACTTAACACCTTTTAATAACTTGCGTGCCACCGGCATCGCCTGTGGATCATAAACTTTTATAGAAGCTCCCCTTTTTTGCAGCATCTTTATAATATCCACAGATGGCGCGGAGCGCATGTCGTCTGTATTTGGCTTAAATGAAAGGCCCCATATAGCAACTGTCTTCTCCGAAAGATTCCATAGAAGTTTTTCTACACGTTTTACCAGAAGCTCTTTCTGGTGTTCATTTATCCTTTGTACAGCTCTCAATAGGTCAAACTCATAACCCAATCTCTCTGATATGCTTATAAATGCCGATAGATCCTTGGGAAAACAGGATCCGCCAAAACCGACTCCGGCATCCAAAAAGGCACGGCATATGCGCTTATCCATCCCCATCCCCTCAGCTACCTCAATTACATCAGCACCTGCTTTCTCGCATATTACCGATACGGCATTTATAAATGATATCTTTGTGGCCAAAAACGAGTTGGAGGCGTGTTTTATGATTTCGGCACTCTTTATATCAGTCACGACAAGAGGTACTTTTAATGGTTTATAGAGCTTGACCAATATATCTTTGGCCCGTTTTGTCTCAGCACCTATGACTATGCGGTCTGGCTTAAAGAGATCCTGTACGGCAGACCCTTCTCTTAAGAACTCCGGGTTAGAGGCAACATCGAATGGTACACCCTTCTTTATTGTTTGTCTTATCGTCTTCTTTATCCATTCCCCGGTCTGCACAGGGACTGTAGATTTCTCAACGATTAAGCGATATGAGACCATCTCCCGCGCTATCTGCCTCGAAACATCTTCAACATATACAAGGTCTGCTTCGCCATTCGGCTTTGGAGGGGTGCTGACACATATAAATATTATTTCAGAATTTTTAACACCCTTAGCAAGATCGGTTGTAAAATTTATTCTTTTATTCTTTCTGTTTCGATTCACCAGCTCTTTTAGGCCTGGTTCGTATATGGGCATTATCCCCTTTTTGAGTTTATCTATCTTGGATCGGTTGCTATCTACGCATATCACTTTATTGCCCATTTCGGCAAAAGATGCCCCTGTTACTAACCCAACATATCCTGAGCCGACTATGCATATATCCATATACGCCTCAATAAGTTACGTATTTTCCTACTTATATACTAATATAAGAAGAATATTATATCATAAGGGGTAATCGTAATCAAGTAAAATATTACATCATTTGATCTGGAAATTACACTCTACAAAGCCTCTATTTTCACAAACCTTACTATTCCACATATCCGGGCTGACTTCGCTTTGGCTCCTTGAAGGTTGTCGATAGTTTTAAAGGAAGGTCCGGAAAGGCCTTCAACCTGAATACCAGCCAAAAAGTTTGCGCATCCCTGACATTATAAACAAAATCTACCAACCAACAATGGAGATCGCGTGTTATTCCATATTCCTGCTCCTCTAGCTCATTGCCCTCAAAGTCATATCTTTCGTAGATCCGCAAGCGCCAATCCTTGCCTATCTGGCTCGATAATCCTACGGTAAGCTGGCTGGCCGAACTCTTCTCGTATCTATGCCCGATACCGATACGCCACTTATCACCCTCGTGAGCAACCATGTCGAAGTTTATAGTCTCGAAATTGTCCGTCTCCGGGCTAAAATCTGCCTCCGCCTCCAAGTAGAAATTATCGGCCGGTCTCATCTCCAAATCGAAATTTATATCGGAGAACTTCTCCCCGTCCTCCATCTTGAAGAGATAATCTGTCGACACTACAAGCCTGGCAAGATCTACGCTGCGGAGTGTACCTTTATCGCGGTATTTTACCTGCAGCTTATTAGTAATGTCCAGAGTAACTCTATTATCCTTGGACAATCTGTCTATCGAATCAAACTCCTCTAATAAATAACGCGAAACGGTCGGTGAATGGGTGTAATTATACGAGAGGGTTGGGGTTATTACGTGGCGCAGCTTTTCGACATCATAAGATAAAAACTTTTTATTATAGTCGAATGTCTTATGTATGCGCGTACTAATGTCTGCTCCCGTCGAGAAAGCAGCGCGAAACCTCTCCTTTGGACCCTCATTATCCCTGCTGTAATAAGTTTGGCGTAATGCCGCTTTGGGAAGAAGGTGTATGGAGTCAGCCAAATCTATCTTGTATGAAAATTCGTCTCTGCGGTCAACTCGCATGGCATTCTTATCCCCCAGTGACGTATCGGAATACTTTTTCGCCAGGTTTGCCGCACTGGTATTGCTATTATAATAGAGCTTCTCCCCGCCAACTCTTTGCGGCCTCATATCAAGCTCGATCTCAGGCACCCGCTCCACAACATCCAAAAAGCGATTTGCCCGCTTCCGTGTATATAGGCTCAATGTATAGCTGGGTTCCTGCATAAGAAGTGAAATAAAGGATGTGGGTTGGCCTTCCTGTTCAAACTCCTCACGATAATAGTAATCCTTGAGGAACTCCGTATCGCTCAATTCATTATACTCACCAATGGCTGATATCTCCTCATTTATCTGCCACTTATGCCTGTACTTCACCCTCCACCTCTCGTCTTCACCCTTCGTTCCCTCTTGAGCCGATCTATCCCGTTCTTGCATATAATATCCCCTAAAGAGCCCGCTTCCGAATTTCGCGGTATCATACTTATAATCGAGCCCTTCCGCAAACCCTTTATCCTCCCGCCAATCCAGGTGGAGATACCCTTTGGCCTGGTCGGTTATATGGTAACGCCAAGCGCTCAAGAGATAAGTTCCCCAGTCTTTGTTATGGCCCGGCACCAATGATACATTCATACGCGCGCCAATTAGGGGCTGTACATAAATTGGTAAATAAAGAATAGGTATATCGGCTATATAGACTATCACGTTCTTTGCAACCACTTTCTTGTCGAGATATATCTCAATTTTTTTCGAGCTTATCTTGTAATGCGGATTTTCATGGCTGCAGGTCGTAATATAACCTTTCTTTAAGACCATTTCAGTTTCGCTCGACTTATCTATCATCTCCGCCTTACCATAGAAGGGAGGATACCTGGCCTCACCATCTTCTATAATGCCCTGCTGCGTATCAAAATTATATCTTACTTTGGGGCCGCTCAATTCATTTCCACCTTGTACCAATTTAACATCTCCCTCTGCAAGGGCTTCATGGCTATCCAGCTCAACCTTTATACTGTCACAGGTCAGCACGAGATCTTCATATTCTATGCTTATATTGCCCGAACCAACCACTCTCCTCTCAGCCTGCATATATTCCACCTGATCCCCATTTACCACGATCGGCCTATCTCCCTCCGCCCCGAACGCGATTGGCGTAAAACCGAAAAATATGAAAAAGAGACATATGGCCTTGGCGGCGAATTTCCTCATTCCATCCTCTCCTTCAGGCTCAATTTGACCAGCTGCATCGCGCCCACCAGCCCGGCCTTGCTGCCAAGCTTGGCGCGGACTATTCGTAATCCGTGCCTATGTTCTTTCATCGTCCTATTCTCTACCGCCTTGCGGATATGCTTAAAGAGCACCTCGCCTGCTCCTGCCACACCTCCTCCTATAACAACCCTCTCGGGGTTTATCAGGCTCACTGAAGCTGCTATAGCAACCCCTAAATGCAAGCCCGTATCTGCCCAAACCGCGTTCGCCGTCTTGTCACCCCTGCGCGCCGCAATGGCCAGGACTTCAGGCGTCAGCTTTCTTCTGTCACCGCCTATCAACTTCAAAATTAAAGAATTTTTCTTACCCTTAAGGCGTCTGAGCGCATTCTCCACTATATACTTATTGCCTACGTACATCTCCATGCAGCCTATCCCGCCGCAGTTACACTTGCGTCCAACAACATTTATTGGCATATGCCCTATCTCACCGGCAACGAGATTGGACCCCCTATGGAGTCTTCCGTCTATAACAACACCGCCGCCAACCCCCGTACCCAACGTCAAACAGATCATATTCTTCGCGCCGCGGCCTGCCCCAAAGTACAGTTCTCCGATAGTCATTACATTGACATCATTATCTATGAATGTAGGTAATTTGGTCCTCGATCTGACGATACGTGCAAGCGGTGTATTCCTCCAACCCGGCACATTGACAAAGTGGTGTATAAGACCTCGCGAATGGTCTGTGGGGCCGGCTACCCCCATACCTATACCAAGGATATCCCTTTTTCTTATGTGTGTCGAGTTGACCAACCCATAGGCCTCCTTTATCACACGGTCTATTACATCGCCTCTGCGGCGGCATGTGGGAAAAGAAGTGGTGCGTAATATCCTCCCATTGGTACTTACCATGCCCAATTTGGTATTTGTACCACCGATATCTACGGCTATAATATATTTAGATCTCGCCATGTAATCCCTCCTAAGATAAATGTCCTACTCTGATTCTCTCATATCACGCTTAAAAAGGCAAACCTTGTCTCTTCCTAAAGCCTTCGCTTTATAAAGCGCAAGGTCTGCACTTTCTATAAGGCTCTCCATGGTAGGAGAATCGCTTGGGTAGGAAGCAACACCTATGCTTATTGTACACCGGATCAGCTCATCGTAAGCCTTAAACTCGTGCAACGATATGGCGGACCGGATACGTTCGGCAACGTGGGCAGCCTCTTCTTTCTTTGTATCAGGCAACAGAACAGCGAACTCTTCACCCCCATACCTGGCCACCATATCTATCTCTCTGACGCTATCCCTTATTATCTTCGATATCTCACGCAAAACCGCATCCCCCACGAGGTGGCCATATCTATCATTGCAGATCTTAAAATGGTCTATATCGAGCATCAGGAGGACCATCCTTAATTTCTGGCGCCTGGAGCGCCTCAACTCCTCATCAAACCTCTCAATGAAGTGGCGGCGCACAAATAGATTTGTAAGACCATCGGTTATGGCAAGATGCTGGATCGTCTCATAGAGCTGGATCTTCTTGATCTCAAGCGCAAACTGACGTGCCTGTATAACTATCTTATCGAAATCATTAGGCGGCAGATTACTCATGCTTAATGCAGCTACCAATTTCTCTCCTACAACAAGCGGGGCAGCAATAAATGTCTTTGCCCCCTCGGAGATAAAAGAGATTGTTGGATCGTGTAAATTTTTCTTCGAATCGATAAGGAGCGGCTTCTTTGTGCTTGAAAGATAGCTTATGAGTAATTTATCGTCCGAATCAGGCTCGACGGAGTGAATATTTGGGAAGTCCTCATCTATAGAATCTGATGAGCTGCGCCCCTCTATGTTATATACCTTATCTACCGTGGAAACATCCATCTCTTCTCTATTGACCAGCGCAAGCCTGCAAATGGAAAAACTGAAATTTTCCCACAAAAATGCGCTGAATGTCTTAAAGAGTTGTTCGAAGTTGAGTGCGGCCGACATCTCTTTGGTGATCTCGTAGAGGCTGATGATATCCGTCATCCTCCCGTCAACCGCCTTAGCCGAATGGCCCAACTCCTCTTCTTCATGATGCAATCGCGCGTGTTCATCCTTTAAATCTTTTAATCTTCCCTCAAGCTCCGTCCTGCTCTTTTTATAGCTGAGATTGAATCGCGATATCAAATAAGGCGTGCCTATAAATAGGGCCGCTGCAAGAACGATGGTTGATCCGGGAGCGCCCAGCTTAAAGAGTAAAAATGTCGTGGGTATGACCGCGACGAAGGCCGCTGAATAAGCAAGACGCTTTCTGAAGAAGTAGGCAAGTGCTATCACAAGAGGCAAGGCTGCATTAAAAATAAAAGGATATGGATCGTTCATATTCTAAGATCGCTTTCAATAACAGATTCTGTTTCGCCCCGTCTCCTTTGCCTTATAGAGATTGGCATCGGCCGCCTTTATAAGGTCCTCTTCCATCGTCGAATCTGCCGGAGAGGCAGCTATCCCGATCGATATCGTTACATTGGTCGGTTTTCGCCTCAAGATAAAGCTTTCTTTCGCAACCCTATCTCGTATATCGGATGCCACCTTGCGCGCTGCCGTCTTATTCATATCTACGAGTACCAACACAAACTCCTCGCCCCCATATCTTGCAGCTATATCTCCGGGCCTTGTAAAAGAACGGAGTATCTGGGCAAGCCGTTTAAGGAGTATATCTCCCGCGGTATGGCCATATGTATCATTATAAATCTTGAAGTGGTCAATATCTATCATGAGCAGGCTTATCGATTCCTCGCGGGATAAGGACCTGGTAAGCTCAAGGCCCAACCGTTCCATAAAGTACCTGCGGACGAATAGCCCGGTAAGGCCGTCATTTATCGCCAATTCCCTCGTTATAAGATAGAGCTGGGCGTTCTCTATTGCTACCGTGCCAAGGTCAGCGATTATGTCGAGAAGTCTCAAATCATCGGCACTGAAAAGATCTTCAGATGGGCCATCCATCCTGATCAACCCCAACGTCTTCGATCCAGCCATAAGAGGTGCTGAGATGATCGATTTAACACGCAAGGGCTCATGGGGTATGTGGTCCGGGGAAAAACGAAAATCATTACTGGCATTCTGCACTATAAGGGGTGTGCGGTGTTTAAGCACCCATGTATCGAATATATCTCCCCTCTTTGATCTGATACTTTCGCCGACCACCTTCTGCCTGGACATCTTAAGATAGGGTTCTCTTTCGCCTTCATCGATAAGATAGAGCAATATCCTCTCCGCCTTGCCTAATAGGTGAAAAGACTCATTGATAAGATGTTGGCAGATCTCATCGAGCACAAGGGTATTGCTTAAAACCTCGGTCACCTCTTTTAGCTTAGAATAAGTCGATATTTTCTTCTTTACAGCATCGATATGTGCTGATTTATGGGATAGATCGTCTGAGAATATATTCTTCTCTTCCTCAAACCTTTCCAGCTCTGTGTTAAAATTGGCAAGGAAACTTTCTGTGGCCTGGAGACGGGTCTCTGACACAATAACGCTGACAAGAAAGATAGGAAGGTGCAGTACGTATCTTATGCCACCAAAATTGGCTGCAGCACCGAGGGCGGTTATACAGGCAAATACAAATATTAAAGCGCCCCCTCCCCGCCCAAAGACAAACCACCCCATAAGTATGATGAGGTTAAATGCCAATAGAGCAATCTCCAGGAAACCCTTATGGACCTCTGAACCAGATGTTACATAGGGGAAGATCTTTACGATAAATGCGGCCATCAGGACGGGAAGCAGAATAGCAGAAATCCCAAATATCTTTTTTGCCTGGGGAGGGTTCATTAGTCGATAACCTTTTCCGTCGTCTTGTCAAAAAAGTGAACCTTCGACATGTTGAAGACGATATCGAGGTCCTGGTTCACCTGAGGCCTGTTGTGTCCTCCTACCTTAGCTATGAATGTATTTAACCCGGTAGTCAAGTAGAGATAGACCTCGGAACCCATCGGTTCGACCACCTCAACGTTTACGGTGAGCACATTATCAGGGGGCGCGTCCGAAACATAGAGCTTGTCGTGTATATCTTCCGGCCTTATACCAAAGGTCACCTCTTTGCCCACATAATTGAGTATCTTGGGCACCATATCCTCTGCGATCCTGACCCTGAACTTACCCTCGTCAAAATAGAAGTGGCTCTCTTTCTTTATTATCCTGCCGTCCATAAAATTCATCGGCGGGCTTCCTATAAATCCTCCGACAAATTTATCCGCGGGATGGTTATATAGTGAAATCGGATCATCTACCTGCAGAACATCTCCATCCTTCATCACCACTATACGGTCGCCCATCGTCATAGCTTCGACCTGGTCATGGGTCACATAGATCATGGTTGACTGCAGTTTGATATGGAGCTTATGTAGCTCTGTTCTCATCTGGACGCGCATCTTGGCATCAAGATTTGAGAGCGGCTCGTCAAAGAGGAAGACGAGTGGTTTGCGGACTATCGCCCTGCCCACAGCGACGCGTTGGCGCTGGCCGCCCGAAAGCTCCTTTGGGATACGCTTTAGGAGCTTGCCTATCCCCAGCATATCGGCCGCCTCCAGTACACGCTTGCGTATCTCTTCCTTAGGGTAGCGGCGCAATTTTAGACTAATGGCCATATTTTCAAAAACTGACATATGAGGATATAGCGCGTAGTTCTGGAATACCATGGCGATATTCCTATCCTTGGCAGGCATCTCATTGACCATCTTATCTCCGATATATATCTGTCCTTCGGTAACCTCTTCCAGTCCTGCAATCATGCGCAGGGTTGTCGATTTACCGCATGCCGATGGGCCGACGAGAACGAGAAATTCCTTATTTTCAACGCCCAGGCTGACATTGTTGACCGCCTTTACGTCAGGTGGAAATATCTTACTGACATTCCTAAGGCTTACCTGCGCCATAGAGGAGATCTCCTTACGTAACTTAAGTTAAATAATCTAAAAGTGCGCTTAAAGATACTTTAAGCTCTTTCCTGTGCACTATCATATCTATCAATCCGTGCTTCAATAAAAATTCAGAACTCTGGAATCCATCCGGCAGTTTCTGCCGTATCGTCTGCTCAATAACGCGCGGACCCGTAAAACCGACCAGGGCCTTCGGTTCTGCTATTATAATATCGCCTAATGACGCAAAACTGGCCATAACACCTGCCATGGTCGGGTTTGTAAGTACAGAGACAAATAAGTGACCCGCTTTATGGTGGCGCGCGGCCGCGGCGGAGGTCTTGGCCATCTGCATCAACGAGAACATGCCTTCATACATGCGTGCGCCGCCTCCTGAGCCGGATATAATTATGATTGGGAGCTCCATCTCGGTTGCGCGTTCAAATGCCCTGGTGATCTTCTCCCCCAATACCGACCCCATCGATCCCATTATAAACCTGGAATCCGTGACAGCGATAATAAGGTCTTGATTCTCTATCTTACCTTTGCCGGTAACCACCGCCTCGATAAGCCCCGTCAGCTCCTGATCTTTCTTTATCTTATCCTTGTATGTCTTAGGCCCGGAAAATTTCAGGGGATCCATTGAGGTAAGAAGTTTGTCGTGCTCCTTAAAAGTTCCCTCATCCAGAAGAAGCGCTATGCGCTCCCGCGCGCCCAGCGTGAAATGATAATTACATTTAGGGCACACGCGTAGTGACGTCTCAAGCTGCTTATTATATATTATCTCGCCACAACCCTCACACTTAGTCCATAGCCCACCGGGCATCTCGCGCTTTTTGGCAATCTTGACTATCGTATACTTAGGCTTCCCAAATAACGGCATATATATTCCTTATTTTGCCTTTCGTATTTGACGCCATCTTAAAGCTTACAGCTTTCCCAACAACTCCTTTGCCTTGTCAACGGCCGATGCCGCATCCTTCGCGTATCCATCCGCACCTATCTCATCAGCAAACCCCTGTGTCACAGGGGCACCGCCTACTATCGTCTTTATCTTATTCCGGGTATCGCTCTTTTTCAATATATCTATTGCCGTACGCATAGAGGGCATCGATGTCGTTAAGAGCGATGATATGGCAATCAGTTGGGCCCCCCGTTCGTTCGCCGCCTCAACAAACTTCTCAGGCGAAATATCTATGCCAAGGTCGAAGATCTGAAATCCCGCGCCCTTGAGCATCATGGCCACAAGGTTCTTCCCTATGTCATGCAGATCTCCCTTTACGGTACCTATGACAACTTTCCCTGTAGGCTCCACCCCGCTCTTAGCCAGAATGGGTTCAAGTATGGCAAGCCCTGCATGCATCGCCTTTGCCGCTATAAGGACTTCCGGTATATATATCTCGCACTTCTTAAAAGCCTCACCTACTATGCCCATCCCTTCTATAAGCCCTTTATTTAATACCTCCTCGGCCGATATATTCTCACTTATAGCCGTTTCGGTCAACTCCTTAACCTTGCTTATATTCCCCGAGATGAGATTCTTTCTTATGTCATCCAGAATATTCGTCATAATGCACCTTATTTGAGTTAGTCAAATTTGTTTATTACCAAACCTGTGAGCAGCTTAGGATAGAAATAGGTCGACTTATGCGGCATCCTCTCGCCATTCATAGCAATGCGCTGAACCTGTTCTATCCGGGTAGGCCTTAAGAAGAAGGCCAGCTTGAAATCATTCCTATCTACGGCTTCTATAGCAGAACCGGCATCTTTCACATATGCCACATTGCCTTCTATCAGTCTGATGCCAAGGAGCCGCTTGAGCATAAATTCATGTAGAATAACCACGTCGAGCTTTTTCCACAGTTCCGACTTGTCCTCTAATCCTGTTATAGCCGGCTGCGTGTTGTCTTTAAGCGTAATGAGATAAATTTTCTTATCCCCGCAATAAAGGCCGAAGGCATAACGGCGTTCAGCATTAAGACTTTTAAGCATCCCCTCGAGGGTATCGGCCTCTTTTATGGTAAATTTTTCGCCCAGAATATTCAATAACCTATCCTGGTCGAGTGGGGCGATCTCCTTTATAATCCTGTGCGTGGGAAATATGGTAAGCGCCTCGTCGTTTAAACTTGAGAAGTACGTCATGACGTGATCAAAACCGCCTTCACTTGCAAACTGCGCGGCAACCTCAAATCTATGGTGTCCATCGGCTATAAAGACATCTCTCCCATTCATAGATTCTATGAGCTGAGAAACCAGGATTGCCTCCTTTATTCGCCATAATCTATGGTGCACATCGTCTATGCAAATATTTATGTCGGGCTTAATATCTTTTGAGTAATCGCGCAACTTATTTGTAATAGAGCTATCTTTGTCCTCAAAAAGTGTAAATATAGGGCTTAGGTTTGCCTTTACCGCACGTATCAGATTAAGGCGATCCTCTTTTGGCTTGAGGAATGTCTTCTCATGCATCATCACGCTGTTTAAGTCGCGTTCACCGACTTTCATCAGCGCGATAAAACCTATGCGCTTATTCTCTTTATCGCCGTAGGGATACCCTTGTTCATATATATAAATAGTCGGTTCCTCATCCACCTTCAGCGTCCCATCTGCCAACCATTTATCAAAAAAACCTGCTGCCCTTGTGTAGCGGTCAGAGGTTGGGTTGTCGGATGGATCATCTTTTCCGAGTATGAGACGGACTATATTTTTTTCACTCTTATTGTAAAGGGCCTGCTGCTCTTGGGGGGATATGACATCGTAGGGTGGGGCTGTTACATCGGCTATGGAAGCTACCTCGGTCTTATTATACAAGACACCTTTGAATGACTTTATCTTTACCATAACTTATCCTTATTGAAAGTTAAACCAAAAACTTTTTATAGTATAAGACGCTTCCTGCAAGAGAACCGAGACAATCGAATGCCGCATCGATGGCGCTCGCATTGCGCCCGGGGACAAAGAACTGATGGTACTCATCCGATAGGCCATAGAATGCCGCTATCACCACGGAAAGAAGAAGTTGTTTTTTGAATGAGATGGTCAGGTTTGAGTTGGCAAATGCCCTCATCAGAAGCAATCCCAATATCGCATATTCGAATATGTGCACAATCTCATCCATTATATCGAGCTCAAACAATACCGGATATGCGGATATAGAAGACAATATAAATATGAGCACTGCATAAGCAATCGGTGGAAGCCAGAATTTATAAAATAGGGATTTTTTTTCTCTATTCATCATTCTTTCTTTAACCCGCAATCCTTGGAATCGCAACCCGAGCAAGGGGAATCCTTGCCCTTTTTTCCATCAGCAGCCTTCTTATCCTTGTCAGCGCCTTTCTTATAGCTTTTACTCCTATAGTCAGTCGCGTGAAAACCCGATCCTTTAAAGATAAACCCTGCGCCTGTACCTATAAGGCGCTTTACGTCCTTACTGCACGATGGGCAGCTCTTTATGGGCTTATCGCTTATCGGTTGAAGGCGTTCAAACTTATGGCCGCAGCTTTTACACTCATATTCGTATGTTGGCATGATTGCTCCATGATGATTTATTGGAACATTTTCTTGACCTTATCCATAAATGACTTCTTCATCGGTGTCGCGTCATCGTCGCAGCTTTCAGCAAATTCCTGCATAAGCCGTTTCTGCACTCTGTTTAAGCGTGTCGGCGTCTCTACAACCACCCTGACGTGTTCATCGCCCCTGCCGGACCCGCGCAGATGAGAAACACCTTTACCCCGCAGCCTGAATATACGTCCGCTCTGCGTGCCGGGCGGCACCTTCATCTTGACGTTTCCATCAAGGGTTGGCACGTCTATCTCCGAGCCAAGGACGGCCTGGGGAAAGGTAATCGGCACCTCGCAAAGTACATCATCCCCGTGCCTATTAAAGATCGTATGAGATTTTACGACTATGAGAACGAAGAAATCTCCCCGGTTTCCTCCACGGTATCCGGCTTCACCCTCTCCGGTTATGCGCAGCCTCGTCCCCGTCTCTACCCCTGCCGGCACCTTTACGGTAATACTTCTCGCCACCTTAATCCTGCCGCGTCCGCTGCACTTTAGGCACGGAGACTTGATCGTAGACCCTTCCCCGCCGCAGCGCTCGCATGTCCTGTACATCTGGAAAAAACCACTGGATACCTTTACTTGTCCATTCCCTCCACAGGTATTACAGGTCGTGCGCCCCGTACCGGGTTTAGCGCCGCTGCCGCTGCATGTACCACAATTTTCATAGCGAGGTACCTCCACCTTCTTCTCGGTACCGAATGCCGCATCTCTGAACTCTATCTCGAGCGTCGTCTCAAGGCTGGCCCCGTGTTCCGGTCCCGGCCGTCCGCGGGTCGATCCGCCGAATATATCCCCGAAGAAATCCCCGAATACATCACCGAACCCGCTAAAGGAACTGGCATCGAAACCGCCGCCCCCCGCGCCGGCTCCCATTGTATGACCAAACTGGTCATATGTCGTTCGCTTGCGCGGATCGCTTAAGGTCTCATATGCCTCGGTCGCCTCTTTAAAACGGCCCTCTGCCT
>JABMSB010000023.1 GCA_013202205.1 Candidatus Omnitrophota bacterium | reverse complement strand
GGCTACCACGCCGTAATATCTATCTTAAGGTATGCGCGCCTTTTCCAGCCAACCCTTAAAATCTTTCCTTTGCGGACAGCGGAACAAAAGAGCACTTAAGCCTGCTTTAGCCTAAGTGCTCTCTTATCTGTCGCATGCGTTAATTACATAAATGTATATCACCTGCAATTGATATGGCAATTTTAATAGCTTGAGTCCGCGACACACCCTGAATCGCCTGAGCCCTTCCAGAGGACATGTCCACCGACATAGAGCATGTTCTTACCGTCTGTGTGGTAGCTGTTTAGCTTGTCGGCAGCCATCCAAGTTCCGGAGCTGGCCGATTCGCCGTAGGAAGTACCCGTCACCTTAACTATATATTGATAACTACCTGCGGTATCTATGGTCGCCGCTGTCAGGCCTGAGCCGGCAACGCCTGAACTTGGGCAGGCAAATATGTTAAGGGTGTCTAAATAGCTGCTATATAATTCCTTAAGTTCTCCTGAAAACGTTTCGCTGTGGTCCCCAGCATAGAGGTGTTCTGCGATCCCGATCTGCCTGAGGTTGTTGGCGCAAGCGGTCCTGCGCGCCTTCTCTCTCGCCTTCTGGACAGCCGGGGTAAGGAATGCCGCCAATATACCTATGATTGCGATAACGACTAAAAGCTCTATAAGCGTGAACGAAACCTCTTTTTTCTTAGACCTTATAAACATCTTCTCATTCCCCCTTTCACCTTTAGCTGATATAATCTATATAAAGATTATATGCTAATATATTAATATTATATATCTGTTAACCCTATATACCACAAGCCGGTATGCTTTGTCAAGCGGTAAATACTTAATGAGGAGTTGCTGCGCTAAACCTACTGCTTGGCCATTACCACTTCATCACCCTCGCGAACCTCGAAGGCCTTGGTGAGCGGCCGGATCTCACAGACAAGGCTATTTAAAGGGCGGTACCTCTGTGCCACTACTAATTTGGCTTTTTCGTTGTTCTTATGTATTATATATAATGGTTCACCCTCCGGTATCGTCTCCTCTTTCACTGACAGGCTGACATAAGCGGTCAGCACATCATAATCATAACATATTGTGTCGATAGTACCTATGGCAATAAGTGCGCCTATGCTCTCTATAACTTCTTCCGCGCCCTCCGGGGTTGTAGCTGTTATATCTTGGGTAGGTTCCTTGTTGTCAATACCCGCTTCGCCTTCGGTTAAGACCTTGGTCCCTTTGGACGCCTCTGCTTTATCCTCTTTGCTCGCTTCAAAGATCTCCTCAAATTCCTCGTCGTCGCCTACACCCGCGGAAACCTCTTCGGCCCCCCACATCCATACCCTCTTCAGCGCTTTCTTATATTCGTCCCTCTGCCGTTCAGATCTTTCGAGGCGTTCTTTAAGGCTCTGATGCTTCTCAACGAGATCCTGCAGGTTGCTAATCCCATAATCCTTGGCCACCTTACCTTCTTCCGAGAGCACTTTTAAGTCTTCTTCGTACTTTTCATTCTCCCTCTTGGCCTTCTTTAGCTCCTTCTCCCGCTCCTTGAACAACTCCGCCGCTGCCTTGAGATCGACTTCGAGCTCTTTCTGATGCTTGTTGCTAACCGTCTTTTCTGCAAGGAGTTTTTCTTTGGCCGCCTTAAGGTCTTTGCGCAGGCTCCTTGACTTCTCCTCTTCTTCTTCCAGGCGCTTTCTTAGGTCTGCTAACAGGCGCTTGGTCTTCTTTGAACCCTCTTCCTTCTTTAAATTTTTCAGGCTCTCATTTTCAAATTCAAACATCTTTATCTTGTCGAGCAGGTTACGACATTCTTTCTGGAAATCGTCGTATTTCTCTTCGGCACTACACATCTTCTCATATGCCGCCTCCCTCTCAGACTGCAGCAATACCATCTCCTGCTGTACTTCCGTCAGCTCCTTGTTCTTCTCCTCGAACTTTGCTTCTATCCCCTTCTTCTCGTCGAGCAGCTGCCTTGCCGATCTCTTCAGCGGAACTATCTTCGCCTCTTTTTCGCGCAGCTGGCCCTTATATTCCATAAGCTTGGAGGTAAGCTCATTTATCTTGTCGATATATAGATCTTCGGCCTCCGGCTCCGCCGCGACGACCACCTCTTTGGCTATCTCTTTTTCGGCTATCTCCTCTTTGACCGGCGTGGCCTGCCTGAAAATCTTGGGTTCTTCATATTTTGGCGCAGCTGCAACCTCTCTCACTTTTGCCGCGCCCTCTTCTTTCTGCACTTCCTCTACCCCCATCCTCTTCTTCGCAGATTCGCATTCGGTTATTTTTCTACCTATGAGTTCCGATGTTTGCACGCCGACCTCGTATCTTTTCTTAAGATGCGCAAATGCCTCTATTGCGTCGCCATACCTTCTCGCGGCCTTACTTGTGCTGCCCTTAGCTTCTTCCGAACGGGCCTTGGCCAGCTTCTTCATGCCATATTCATATTTGGCCTGGACCCTGGAACTCTCCTCTGCCAGGATCTCTTTCTCGCCAGCCGCATAACCCGCTTCCGATATCTCCTCTGCCCAAACCGCACTGCATGCCAACGCCGAAAAGGTTGCCCATTGAACTGGCGCGCACACCGCGACCACTATTGCAATCATGCCGATAACCCTGATATGTCTCATAGCCTTTTATACCTTTTTATGGGTTTGTTCGATCTGCTCTTTGCCGGGCAAGCTATATGCCCATCTTCTATATTACCTATATTGTATCAAAAAAACCGTATTAGTAAAACGAAAAATTATAAATATATTCGCCGCATAGAGATAATCGTTGCGTTCCCATTTAGATTATGCTAATATATTATTCAAATTAAGGAAAATGTTATGATCGTAAAAAGACGGATTCGAGCGTTTCTTCTGATCCTCGCCACAGCTCTTCTCTTGCCCCTTCTCTGTCCCACAACGCTGACGGCACAAGAACCCCTCGTTTATGCCGATAAAGAGAAAGAGGCCCTATCGAAAGAACTCTCAACGATGAAGCTTAAATTCGAAGCCCTCAAAGAGGCTGCAGTAAGGCAGGTCGATAAGGCACTGGCCGAAAAGGATGAAACCCTTAAGGAGGTTGTTAGGTTGAAGGATGAGGTCTACCAGCTGGAGATTTTGGTCGACACTCTTAATGATGCGCGCGATGACCTCAAAAATTCACTTGCCGATTCGGAGAAAGACCGCCGTGACCTCCGGACGAGCGTCGACCCACTTGAAAAAAAGATAAAACTCCTTGAGCAGGAGAATGAGACGGGCAGGAAGTATAATAAGAACCTCAAGAAATCCTTAGATACAGCCCGGAGAGATCTGGAGAAGATGAATAAGGAAAATATCAAGCTCTACGACGGACGCAGCGACGTCAGCAATAAAAATATGGAGCTTGAAGAGAAGATCGCGGAGTTGAAGAAAGAGCTGCGGGATCGCAAGTCAAAGAAGTCGAGCCACTCCTATAAGATTAAGGAGCTGGAGGACGAAGTCGAGAAGCTCAACAAATCCCTCATCATCGCAGCCCAGGAGAATAAATTATTGAAGGAGGGTGACGGCACCTATCAACAAAAACTGGAGTTCTTTAAAAAGAGCCTGGCCGCTGCCAACGCAAAGGTCTTAAGTTATTCAAACCGCCTTAAAGAGGCAAGGGTGAGGACGGAAGAGATGCGCCTTAAAATAATGGAGCTCTCTGATGCCCAGAGTGAGCTATCTCAGATGAAGGCCATTGCAGAGTCTTCTATCTCTGAGGGATCTGAGCAGGATACCGCTTCCTCCATGCAACCCGATCAACAAGCAGCGACCCTTGAGGTTCCTCCCGTCGAGACTGTTGCGCAGGTTAAAGAGACTCTCCTCGATAAAAGAGATCTGCGCCGGATGGGCGAAATAGACGAAATAGTCTATCTGGAGAATAAACCTACACTATATGTAAAGCTCTCCCCCGGCAATGGCGAGATATCCCAAGACGAACAACTTTATGTTATTGAAAATAATACGGTGCTTGCTGAGTTGAGGGTGATAAGCCATTACCCTGCTCTCGGCAGCTTGGTTTGTGAGGTTATTTCACGCAACGAATCGGTCGTGCTGAAGAAAGGCGCTATCGTTGTTGCAGCTTCCCAGGGGGAATAAACAAGAAATTCCCGATTATTCCTCCCAATTCACTACATCATCTTCCGTACCGGCCTGGCCGTCCTTCCCCGAAGAGTAAAGATCATATTCATCGCTATTATGTTCTCCGGGATATTTGTAATTATACGCCCTGCCCCATGGGTCGAGCGGTTTTCTCTTTAGATACGGCCCCTTCCAATTGGTCAGGTTGCGTGAATTGGACATGATCTCATCTATCGAAGAAGGAAAATCACCCGTGTCGATCTCGAATAAATCGAGCCCGAGAGGTATGTTGACTTCTATGTCTGCCTTGGCAACAGACCGCCTGGTCTCCTCAGACCGCCCTGTAAGCTTAGGCACGACCATGGCAGCAAGTATTCCTATTATGACTACGACCAACATGAGCTCGACCAGCGTAAATGCCTTGATTTTATTATTGGATATATGATTTCCGGCCATATTTTCCTCCTCTATGTTATTAATTGTCGCGCGGCCTTTACGATCGCGGCTGTATCCGCTATATGCCCTTCGCCCGCGCGGCCGCAGGCGAGATGCCCTTTAATAGGCCCTACGAATTTATAGCCTGCCTCTTTAAGCTTTCTTATATTTGCCTGCGTTATCTTATTTTTATACATGTTATCGTTCATCGCCGGCGCTAATAGAACGGGCGCTTTTGTGGCGAATACAGTACAGGTTATTATGTCGTCTACTATGCCGGAAGCGAGCTTGCCTATGATATTGGCTGTGGCCGGGGCAATGAGTATAAGGTCTGCCTTGTCGGCCAGTGATGTATGCAATGGATCCCACTCTGCGGGCGGCTGGAACATATCCTGCACAACCTCGTTTTCCGTCAAGGTCTGCAGGGTTAGCGGGGTTACGAAATGGCTCGCCTCTTTAGTCATAAGGGCCTGGAGACAATAACCGGCCTTGCGCAAGGATGCGATGATCTCGCACGCCCTATACGCGGCAATAGACCCTGTTATACCTATAAGTATGAACCCTTTCCCGCTCTTCTTTTTCGCTACGGTTATCACTTGGTACCTTTCTTCTTATCTTTATCTACCAACACCTCGTAGGTTACCTTTCCTTCCATCATCTCCTGTAATGCAACAGTGGTATGCTTTGCGTGAGGCCCTGCATGGACGAGGTTCTCGCCCCTGGTATCAAGCTCGAGCGTCCTCATGGAAGCCGTTATGACCATCTTGAATACGCTCTCGCCATGCTTTAAAAGTTCTTCTGTAGCGACATACGCCATAGTAACGCTCCTTAAAGTTGTCTTCTAATATATTTTTCGGCTATTGTCTATCTACGCCTTCTATTATCTCTTTTAGTTGGCTAATAGCGCTCGATATTGTCTCGTTTACCACGATATAATCATACGTCCGCGCGCGGGAGATCTCCCATCTGGCAACCTTAAGCCTTTTTCTCCTTTCGGTCTCGCTCTCCGTCCCCCTTTTGCTGAGACGCTTTTTCAATTCCTTCATAGATGGTGGCATAAGAAATATCGTTATTGTCTCAGGACATTGCTTCTTGACCTGGGCGGCCCCCTTAACATCTATGCTCAGAAGAGCATCCCTACCACTGCGGCGGATACCCTCGACAAATTCCCTGGGCGTGGCATAATAGTACCCGAATGTGCGTGCCCACTCGAGAAATGCGCCGTCCCGGCGTTGCTTTTTGAAAGCAACCTCGCTTATAAAAAAATAGTCCCTTCGATTCCGTTCCCCTCGGCGCGGAGGCCGTGTAGTAGCGGATATGGACCTCTTGAGATTTCTCTTTGCCCTCAAAAGGCGCGTCTGTACCGTCGTCTTGCCGCAGCCGCTGGGCGCGGACAATATAAATAATCTGCCTCTTCTTTTTTGCGTACGCCTCTTTGCCATCTCTCCACTACTTTTATTCTATATTCTGCGCCTGTTCCCTGATCTTCTCGATCTCTCCTTTGACGCGTATTATGGCTTTTGAAACTGACGCATCGTTGGCCTTGGCAGCAATAGTATTTGCCTCTCTGTAGAGCTCTTGAGCTATAAAATCTATACGTTTACCGACCTCTCCCTTGGACTTGAGTGTTGCCTTCAGGTTTTTGATATGGCTCTTTATCCTTGTTATCTCCTCGGTTATATCACAGTTGCGCGCAAAGAGCGCAACCTCTACGGCCAGGCGATCATTGTCGAGCGCCCGTCCATCGGAGAGACACTTTATGCGGCTGCTCAGGCGTCTTTTGTAGTGATCCACAACAGAAGAAGCGCGCCGTTGTATAAGGTCGACATCCACCCCTATCCTTTGCACCCTTCTTACAAGATCTTTTGAGAGGAAATTGCCTTCTGTCTCCCGCATCCCCTTGAATTTTTTAAACGACCCATCGAGCGCCTTGCGTATCAGGGGCCAGGCAGCTTCCGCATCGGGATGGCGCTCCTTTATCGTGAGGACATTAGGAAAAGAGATTATCTGGCTAAGTTCGGCTTTCCCCTGGAGAGCGTATTGGCGCTTCAGGTTCTTTATCGCGCGCAGATATTCCCCGGCCATAGTATTATTTACAGAAACTTTAGGCTTAACCCTTCCTTCGAAACTTATAAAACAGTGGATCTTGCCCCTGCCGACCTTTGACTGGAGCAGCCTCTTCACTCTCTCCTCAAGTGACGCGAGAGAATTCGGCACCTTAACCGATATGTCAAGATATTTGAAGTTTACCGACCTAAGTTCACAGGTCGCCTTCCCCGCCTTGCCCACTGCATCACCCTTACCAAAGCCTGTCATAGAAGCCAACATCTTGTCACCTCAAAAAGTTATTCTCATGCTCTATTTATTATTATACCGATTTTTCTATTGTCTTATATATTCTTTTTCTTAGGCCCAGACGCGCCTCTTTGCTTCCTTCTCCGTGATCTGCTTTGTTGGATATATATCGACGATGATCTCATCCGGGTCAAACCACAATTTTATTTCGCGTTCGGCGTCTTCCTTATCGCCGGACGTATGTATGGCATTTTCATAAACACCGCTTGTCGTAATCCTGCCATATGCGCCGCGGATAGAGACGGGATCCGCTTCCTCGGGGTTGGTCGTGCCGCAGAGCTCCCGTACCTTTTTTATAGCGCCATCCCCCCAATAGACCATGGCCATTACCTTATGCCTGTCGTGCAAGTCGCCGCGGATATACTTTATCAGGTCCTTGAAAAACGGTTTGTCCTTTAGGTGTTTGTAGTGTTCTACGGCGAGTTCTTCACTCACGCGCGCTATCTTGGCCGCAGCGATCTCGAGTTTCGTTTCGGAGAGACGCGTCAAGATATTGCCTGTGAGTGACTTTTTGAGTCCGTCGGGTTTTATCAAAACTAATGTCTGTTCGTTCATTTCGCGCCACTCCTTAAAATATTGGTTAGACGTTCTAAATCTGTATTTGAATAATATTCGATAGCTACCTTTCCTTTTTTCTTACCGTGCGTTATTCTAACCTTTGTCCCTAATAAACGCTGCAGCTCTTCCTCTATAGCAGCTATTTCTGGATCTATGGCCTTGCTCTTTCTTTTAATTGGCCTAACTAAAATCTCGGATACCAATCTCTCTGTCTCCCTAACCGATAACCCTTTCTTAACTATTTGATTACAGAGTACAAGCTGGGTTTTTTCTGTCTTAAGACTTAAGAGCGCACGGGCATGCCCACCTGAAATATTTCCACGTGAAACATATCCTTGTATCAAGGCCGGTAACGAAAGGAGTCGAAGTATATTTGCAACCGTGGCGCGGTTCTTCCCTACTGCTTCTGCAACCTTCTCTTGGGTAAGACCAAACTCATCCATCAATCTTCTATAGGCCTTACCTTCTTCTATCGGGTTCAAATCCTCTCTCTGTAGGTTTTCTATTAGAGATATTTCAAGTAAATTCGTATCATCAACCATTCTAATCAGCGCAGGCATCTTATCTAGACCGGCTTCTTTGGCTGCCCTAAACCGTCTCTCTCCTGCAATCAGCTCATACCCATCAGCACCCTTCCTGACCAATATTGGCTGCACAATACCCTTGTCTTTGATAGAAGCTACAAGCTCTTGGAGTTTCGTTTCATCGAAATTT
>JABMSB010000022.1 GCA_013202205.1 Candidatus Omnitrophota bacterium | reverse complement strand
GATCCAATCTTTCCAACACCATCTCCATCTGCTCTTCATCTATATTGGCTGTCAATGCAGCAAATTCCTGCTGCGTTATCAGATTTGCGCCCCAGAAATCGGTAAGAGATCTATAATCCCTGCTCTCGACAAGGAACCTCACATCCCCAAAAAATCCCGTCAAGGCCATAGCATCATCAAAAGAGATGCCGCGTGTAAGTAAATATATGAAATCTTGGTGATTTTCCGGGAAGATCCTCTCAGCAACCCTGAGGAATATATAAGGTGATATGCCGCGTTCGGTTTCGTCGTATGGGTTGGCCTCACGTGCGCATACACCATATAATTCCCTTAACCCCGCATAACCATTACCCCTGGTGCTTGCTGCATGAATTCTATCGATCTCCTCATGGATCGTTGGCGCTATAGCATCGTTCTTCTTTCGTGCCATTGAATAATATGTATGGAAACGCATAAGACGTCGATCTTTTATATCCTCTACAACACTATCATCTCTAAGGGCTGCCTCTTTTAGGAACGTATCTCTCTTTATGTAGCCGAAGTCCCGCAACAGATGCGCCAACTCATACCTAAATATCGTCGTTGATGGCCTACTATAGACAATCCCTCTGGCATAGTTTGTTCCCCCTCCAAGACCAATATCGGCTATCTCAAATATAACCACATGGACGATTGAGAATGCAAAGAGGCCCCACCTTAGCGCTGTATCCATGCCGGGAATATACAATAAGAATATTGCAAATGCCAAAGCAACAACTCGTAATACTATGCGCGTCAATACCATCCCCAAGGGAACTGCCGTTCTGTCGATAGGCCGGGATGGTCTTCGTATATACAGATGGTTGAAATTGAATGCAAACTGAGTTATTCTTTCGCGCAGATTGCCCACAATACACCTGCCTGCCAAAAATTTCATATCCTCCAAGCTAAGGTGTGGGACATAAGTCTCTTTTGCCAGCAATATCTCATCGACAATAAGATCCCTATCCTCTTCCTTGACCCCTCGCAAAGTGGCACTCCTTACAGCCTGCCTCAATCTATCATCGCGAGATTCACTCGTTGGTACCATCGTCTCCTCAGGCTCTTGCTTCTTCTTAAAGATCGCCCCACTAGCGTAAAATGGCGCCCCAATCGCCGCACTCGCCACATCGATACCGCGAATTCTGGATATCAGATCTAATGCAAACGACGAGTAGATCCACACGATTGCGACTGTCACACATACCAACGAAACCACAAAAACCACTTTGGCTATAGATAGAACCCTGTCATATCTATTTACCATCTTCTCTATATCTTTGGGGCCTATCTTGAGCTTCTTGGGAGATTCTTCTGTATCATAGGCTATACCTTCAGCCGGTTTCGAGATAACCCTCGCAAGCTCCTCATTCAGTGCTGTGCCCGTCACTACATCGCCGATCTCATCTCCCTTATATCTTCGCAACTCAAAACCGGACGGGTAGCCATGCGCCAACACATAGTCCCGGACATTTACCTTCCCTTGCTCGCGATCGTGATCGCTTGGATAACTCACTAACCTGAGATAGGTTAACGCAGTCACGCCGATAGAGGTGACCATAGCCGCCCATACGAATAGGATCGGTGTAAGACCAAAGTAACCTACCCCCGATAAGAGCAGAAGCGAGAGGATGAGCGCTGGATATGCCAGCTGCAGCTTGGGAATAGTGTGTGTATGAATATACGTATGGTTATCTTTAAAGAATTCGAAACTATCACCTATCCCATAATCTGCCTTTACCTTTTTGACGAAGTCGGAATCCGGTTTATACGTTTCCCCGCCGTTTCCTACCCTGACAAACGTAAATTGCCTATCCAGGGCAGGGATATACTGAGATACGATAGAGATTTCATATGTGGGCTTTACCTCATCCAGCTGTTCTAATAACTCATCGACCGCAGCCGCCGGATCCTGATCGTAATCTAACAGGAATGTATTCTGCAGAGGATCACCGGACTCAAAATAGCCCAATATATCCTTCATCGCCATTCCCTCTGTCCTTATCTTTGCATAATCGCTATACCTGTCTCGCCACCTCTGATAAGATCTCTCCCTTCGCCATCTTTGTATGTCTAACACCCTAACGATATATATCAAACCAGCGCTTAAAACTATGGACAGGAGGAGACTAGCCAAATCATAAGGCGCAACCATCGACCTGCAAAGGGCAAGAAAAGCCCCCATACCAATGACAGACCCCCACGAGACGATCGGATTATTCATCATCATACCGCCTAAGAGTTGCGCCTGCCTTATTGATAATTGGTCCAAGCTATCTTTTTTAGGTTGTGGCGTACCGGGTAAGTCTTCTTCGAATAACTTTGTATAGAATATCTCTACAATCTCTTTGAAGACAGCCGGATCTGTCCATCTATTCTCTGTGAAAATAGTAGGATGCTTAGTTTCATCTAATGCTCTAATCAGGACATCATAAGCCCACCCGCGCTCACGAGAAGTCAATGCACCGTAATATCCATCCAGACGCTCTCGCAGGATTTTGGCAAGTCCTCTATAGTCTTCGCTATTCTCATAGGGCAAGACACTCCTTATATAATCGCGCGCATACCACAGAAGGGCAATCCTACGAGAACCTTCTGACTGGCTCGGGAATTTATACTCTTCGTCATTTCCAGGAGAAGATGCCCGCAGCGCATAAGGGTGTGCGGCAGCAAGGTACCCACGATCAAGTTGATAAGAAAGGGCTGCATAATCATCGAGTGCTTGCTTTAACCTGCTTGCAAGTCTATATAGATCATCCGAAGCAGACCAGGATTCGACCTCCTCTACCAGGATAGTTCCGTAACCCTGTTCTAAGTGACCTGATCCGTAAGAACCGATATGGCCCATCTCATGAAACATTATCTCCCTGAAACTGGGCTTTCTACATTCTTTAGGTTCTCTCAGGAGCATGACATATCCATCCTCAGGCCGGGCAGGTGGTGCACCATCAAATATCCGAGCCCAGCGCCCATCATCCATATCGGCCATTGTAAGTACCCTCGCAGCGCCTTCGGTGTGGCCGATATACAATCGCCTATCTTCTGAAAGCCGTCCGTCCACCAGCTGCTTTTGGATCACTACATTCTCGCCAATTAATTCCTCAACCCCTGCCTGAAGTTCCGGTGGCACATTCGTTGCAAATGTCGTAAACCCGAGCAGCTCTTCTGCAACCCCGTCAGGCATCGCGGGATCTCGATCTTTACGCTGCACTGCTGCCCCGATAAACGGCATGGCCATATTGCCCATCAACACCCCGAGTGCAAATACAAAGAGCAAGCCCATCCCCACACCTGGGATAATCCTTTTTGGACCGCTACCTTTATCTTTAACCCCTTCCCCGCTATCATCACGCTCTCCTTTGGAGAGGTCCAATGTTACACACATCTTGAGGCTATCTTGTTGCGGCAGGTGGTCACGGTAAAATTGCTGTCGTGCGGCCCTATCACCCTTGGGCGCGCGATCCATGACATCCTTATATTGATCAAATAGAATGCGATCGGTTGTTGTGATCGGAAGGAACCCCTTCTTTATCAAAGAGATAAGCCCCAGCGGATTAACTGCTGTAGCTGTTACGAGAGCTGCTCCACAATTTTTAGCAATCTGTATTGAGGTGTCTGTTAAGACGTCCACTGCCCCCTCTCCTCTAAATTCATCGTAGACTTTAACATTCTCTATATGCAATGTGCGGGAATCTGTGACACCCAGGTACGAATCTATGCGAATGGTGGAGTGTGGCCTGCCATGCTTCCAGAATAATAGAACGAGCTCCGGCGCGTTATTTGTGAGAGCAGCCATGTCATCATAGTAACGGATCATCTCGCATGAATACCCATCACCCAATTCCACGGGTTCGGGTCTCTTGTCTCCTGACGCCCCTTCTAAATAGTTCTGTAACGTCTTCCAACCCACCAAGACGTCATTCTCATAGATCGATTCGCGAATAAGAAACTTACGGCTAAGTAAGAATGCCCTAAAATTTCCAGGAGCAAACTCATAGACCTCGGAAACCGCCTTATGGGCCGCCCTGGCAAAGAGAATGCCTTCAGATTGAGCGCCCTCCTCCTTCTGCGCCGCCGCACCGATAAACGGCATGCCTGCGCCAAATAAGCACTGGACCGCCAATGCTGCGCCGGCTGCGATCATTACACTTGCCGCGATCGCAAAGAGAGCGGATCTCTTTATCCCTCCCTCATCCTTTCCAAACCATCTCCTTATCAGATGTGAATCAGTTATTCCCATCGCCCGCTGCATCTTCGCTATAGCACGGCTTACTATCTGTTCCACTCTCTCACGCGTTACAGGGAAGATATCTGAAATCTGCTGGAACGTCCACGGCCCGCGCGGGTCTATACCGAAACGGAGCGCCACCATCTTCCTCTCGCGCTCGCTAAGGATTGCGAGTGCATCCTCTATTGTCATTTCCCCAAGCGCCTCCTCCGCCACATCGGGTATATCTGCGGGTAGATCAAAATCGGGCGCATCATCGCCGAGATTCATGCTAACCGCATCTTCATCTGCAAGCGCGGCACTCCTAAGGCGTTTAAGTTGGCTGAGCGATATTGCTACCTCCTTGGCAAGTTCAGGATCCGAAGGCGCCCTTCCCTTTCGCTCCTTGAATGAATCTATGGCACTCATTAAAAATTTCTTCGGATTTGTTTGGTCGTATGGCGCCCTGACCATCCTCCCCTGTTTTTTAATGGCGCGCTTGATCGCCTGTTTTATACAATGGCTCGCATATGTGGAAAGCCTTGTCTTCCTCTCAAGGTCGAACTTATCTATCGCCGTCAAAAGACCGACGTTGCCCTCATCCATAAGATCACCAATCGGGACTCCACTCTGCACGTGGTAATATATCGCAAATTTGCAAACCAAAAGCTGGTTGGCGAGCACCAATTCATCTCGGGCTTCGCCATCCCCGGCCTTTGTCCGCTCAAGGAGATCTCTCTCCTCCGCAGCCGTCAAAAGGCGTGACCTGTCAAGGTAGGGTTGCAGGATAGGCCCCACATCCACACTCTTTCTTTCACCCTGCGCCGCCACTGAAAGCATCGGTGCAGCAAAACCACCACCCATCACCACACCGAGTGCAAGGGTGATGAGTAACATAGGCACTATCTTTATAACGACACCGAGAAATGCCTTCTTGTCGGCCTCTGATGGTGGGATGCCCTTGTTGATATGTTCCGGAATCCGAGGATGTGTGTGTATGCAGGCATTTGCTGCACTAATAGCTGAGAAACTGTGTGCTCCGTATCGGTCACCACGCGTTAAGACTATCACACCGGAGCCCCCCACCAGGCCCATTCTCTTTAACTCATCAACGAGCTCTTCTTTAGAATCGCTTGAGGCGAGAATCGGGCCCCGGGTATCCTTGCCGTCATGGCTATATATGGCAAATGGGGATATTGTCCTATCTATTACAAAATGTACAGGCTTTGGATTGGGGGTCTCTTCAAAATATGCGATCGCAACTTCGTAGCGTTCCGGCAAGGCACTATTGAGCAACCACACCGGATCCTCATGGTCAAGGGGTATGGGTCGCGCCAATATCTGTTTGCAGGGGGAATGGTCGTGAATCTCATCTAAGGCCTCGGGTAACATAGGGAGTCTTTTTCTCCTGCGGGAGAGGTGGCCATAGTATATCTTATATAATGCCGGGTTGATCTTGCCCTCGGTAACGAATGTCTGTCGCTCTTCCGGGCTGGCCTTATCTGCCTTGATCACATCGACAAGCGCTACATCAAGGGTCCAGGCTGCTAAAAACCTGACACCGGGATTGCGATCATCTATTAAATCTATAAGGATCCTGGTAGCTTTCTTCCTCATCTTCATGCTGGGTCGCTGTGTCGTAAGGACCATATTGAGGGCGAAGAGCGCATTGCCCCGTGTGATGGCACTCATACTTCTCGTCCTCCAGATGAGACTTCCAACGAGTCTATCTGCAACCTCAACATCCATATCACGATTATTGAATAAGAATTCTACCCACCTATCATCTCCAATGCTTTCCAGCAATGCATATGGACTTAAGAGCTGATACATACCTCCTGATGGAATTGGATAACGCAGATCCTTTATCAACCCATCTACCTTTTCCTCAAATGTATCCCCGAATATCTCCGTCTTCGCCCCCTCGATACCCCAATCATAAGGTTCCCTGCCAGTTGTCCCGCATCCGATAAATGCAAACACCGTGATAAAGACGGCGGCGAGGATTTGCAGTATACCTCTTCGCGGTAAACCTTTGCTCCCCTTGCTTGAACTTTGCGGAGCCACAGAAAGTATCGGTGCAATAAAAAGACCACCCATCACCACACCAAGTGCAATGGCAAAGAGCAAAACCATCCCCACACCTGGGATGGCACGTCCTGGATCATCCCTTGGATCTTCTGGATCTTCGTCCCCTGGATCTTCCCAACCAACCTCTCCTGTTAATGCTATAGATGATGTATCTTCACGGACGAAAAGATTTTCATCTGGTAGCACATACTCTGTAAAGATATATGTAGTCCTGCTCTCCTCCGGTGGAAATTGAAGAATATCGAAATTAGTAGAGGTTTCGATTGAAGAAGCCACAAATCTGCCCCTTGTGTCATCGTTAGGGAAATAGACCGGCGCCACTAAGTGGTTGAGTGACCCATAGGACATCTCTACGCGTAATTCCTCTCTTCTTTCTACAGGCTCAAATCCAAATTTCTGCAACATCAAGGCAATCCTCGGATCAGATATTTGGTAAGTCCTCCTTACCTGCGGAAATCTATCAAAGAATAGAGCTACCAGGGCATCTCCTATACCTTTGCGTTTATATTCATCTCTGACATACATGCCTCTAAATATAAATTCTCCGCTTTCCGAAGCACCCTCACCATCACCGGTAGCATATATTCCATAAACAAACCCTGCATAATCTTCTTCCGCAGCGCCCTCCGGTACAAAGAGGATTCTTTCCTTTCCGGCTGCTCTCCGATCGTGCCATATCTCCATCGGCATCTCTTCGCCAAAAAACTTATGCTTATAAATACCTATCTTCTTATTGTCACCTGCTGCCGGACCTCTCTGATTGGTGCTTCCTGCAAAGAACCATCCAAATGTCATTACTCCAAAATATATAAGGACTGCAGCCAAAGAAGCGGCTATGGTTGTTAACATAACGGTGCGGATGATCTTGCGTGGTTTAGGGCTGACAAGGGCTTTTAGGCGGATCGTGATCTTTCCATCTTCGAATTGGAGTGGTATGCCGTATGCGCTCCTCCAGCGGTTCTGCTGGAGTTCTGCGGTTAGATCTGCGATGGTTGCGTCTGGCGGAATTGCGTCGAGGAGGAGCCGTAGGCGCGGTATCGTCTGGACATAATGGCTATCATTGCGGGGCAGGGTATCGAAATCGACGTCGGTATCTATAGAAATCGGTGGTGCCCTGCCGTGCCCTGCCTCATACGCGCAGGTGAGCTGTCCGAAAAACTTGGCTATCTTCGTGAACCGGCCAAACCCTTGCTGGTCTTCACAGAGCGCATCGACCAGCGTCATCTGCATCAGATTTATATCCTTATCCCAGGCGCGGTTCAACGGACCCGTTTCTTCGCCCGCGGCCGCGGTCCATTCTTCCTCCAGCTGCCTGCACTCCCCGTCTTCCAGGCGCGCGTATCGCACCCCTCTAGCCCCCCCGAAATTGAGGAACCCGATGGGTGACAAAAGATTTCGGAACCTCTCGCGCCTGAATCCGCCGGGTGTCATTATAGGCAGCATGCCATCCGGCCGGGCCAAGTTAAGATAATATGCCAATACAGGGGGAAGCAACCTGTTGTCTCCCTCCGCGTTCCTGCTGTCATATTTAATCCTGTCAAACGCGCATATAAGCAAGACTTCCTTCTTAATTCTCCCGGATAACGAGAGAAAATCCTCCGGCCTCAAATACATGCCCACATCCGCCAGATACGCGTGATAGCGCGCTACATCAGCGACCCTCCTTGCAAGATGGCCCGCATAACCTTTCCGGATTAAAAATTCCTCTGCCAATTCTGCGGATAAGGCCTCATGCTCCCTGAGCCGCACCCCCGGCCTATAGCCCACGTCATGGAACATCAAACCCAGCTCAAATTCCGTACGTTCCCTCGGTGATAGATTTAGATAAACTCCGCGTAAAGATGTGAGCAACCCTATATACCTATCCCTGTCATAGCCCAATGCCGGAACCTTATACTCATCCCTGATCGTGTCGACGAAATAGTCGAAATCACCGTCTTTAAAGTGGTCGAACGCCGCCATCATGGCGCGGGTATGGCCAATCCGTCCCGGCACTGTACCCTCAAGCACCTCCTCCAGGCCCGCCCTTATCTCACCCAAGTCCTCTTCGGTTATCTTCGTCTTCAACCCCGCGGCCTCTGCCAGCTTATCCTGCATATCCTCCAATTCGCTCCTAAGCGCCGCGGCGGAATTATATCTCTTCGATTTGCGCTCCATCATCATTTCGAATACATCACCCGCTTTTGGATAATCGGCCAATACCCCATCGGGTATTGCGGTTGCGAATGCCGAACAGAGGCAGTCTATATCATACAGGCAGGCTATGCTCGCCTCTGCAGATCTTTGATAGGACCTCTCCCCCATATGGAAATCTATTACGTGAGGCTCACCTGCCTTATCTACAAGTATATGGTGGGCCTTCGCCTCTCCATGAGTAACTATATGCCCGCTCCTTGCAGAACCGGTATGCATATAAGAATAGGCATCGCATATCTTTATCATCATCCCGAGAGCCTTATTGAGAAATTCTGCCGAAGAGAGGTGCCTGCGCCGCAAGTCCGCTATATAATCATCGAAATCGTACCCTTCCCGCTCCCCTTTGACCTTTTCGACATGCGGCATGTCGATATATCCTGCAACAAGTACAAATCTGCCATTCGCATCCCTGGCTCCATAACCTTTCACTATGTATGGGTGGCTAATACTCTCTATTATTGAGATCTCGTTCTCATCTGACTCGAACTTAAGCTCGACCAATTCACCTGTATCACACCTGCGAGCCTTAGTCATAATATGGATTACGTGTTTTTTGTGCGGGTCTTCAAGCAGCTCAAATTCTGCCTCGTCACCGTCCACGGCCAGAATCAACATATCCCCCCTGCGCATCCTGCGCGTATCAACCTCTCGAAACTGCAGGCTACCCATCATTGCCGCCCCTGAAGCCATCGGGAAATAACCTGCGCCTAACATTGTACCCGCAACGATCAAGCCGGCCGTCACGACAACTGCCAATAGAGGCAGTATCCTGCCGGCCTCAAACCCGTGGGCCTTCTGCTGTGCGGGTGGGGATACTTTTCTGGCGCGCAGATAGATGCCTGTTGGGGTCACATCTCTCGAATCTGCATCAACCTCATCTTTAATAACCCCTATCAGCTTCAGGGCATCCTCCCGTGTAACCTCCTCTGCGGCACCCTCTTCCCAGAACCATTCATCGTCACCCTCAAAGCGGGCCTGTATTTTGCCCACGACACCGCGCCGCTGCAGGTGATAGTAGAAGATGACGTCCTGGTGTTCTGCGGGGAGCATCGTCTCAAAATATCCCCCTTCCTCAAGGAATTGCCAGAAATACCTTATGACACTTCTATAGTGTTCCGGCCAAAATCTCCTGTCCAGCCTCGGTACAAATGAGATCGAATAGATAAGATTCCCCTCTTCAGTAATCCTCATCTCTGCCCATCCGATCTTATCGCCATCGTATATTATATGGTACATGCCGTTATATCGCTCTAGTGTCAGCCGCGCAGAGAGAGGGATCGATTCAGCAACTGTTATCGCTGACTGGCATCCCTCCATATCAGTTATCAATCTCGTGCTGTACTTACCGCTGCAATTACTAAAGATATCGTGAAGGTGCTCAACCCTATCATCTATTGCTGCCAATCTAAGGGCCCTCTGCCCGGTTACGGAAGAGACCTCGAGGATTAGCCCTGCAAGAAACTCATGCCATCTGTGGATCTGCCTATTCCTTACCGCTTCATTGCTAAAACGTTCGGGATCTGATAGGTGAGGATATCCTCCTCTGGCCATACTGAAAACCCTCGTCATTATGTCTTCCAGGTTCTGTACCGCCTCCTCAGGTGTAGATAGTGCGGGATTGGCTAATTTAGCGAGTATTGCGCCGATGCGCTCATGGTATCCGCACAAAACCTGATTTACGTACCGGTCTATATCTTCGCGTAATTGCCCGTCAAAGCTGTATGAGCGGCACATCTCGTGAGTTCCTATCTCGAGCAATACCTCTATTGTATCTATTTCGAGATCTGCCGAAAGTCGGCTAAATCTAAGTATATCCTCTGTAGATTTTGTCTCCTTTTGGATGCGCGGATCCTCGCCTATTGTCAGCTTAAGGAGTATCCACCTCTTAAGCATAGACTTCTTATTCGATGTCCAATGAGACATGGACCAATTTGTAATTTTACTATTTTCTAAGAAGTTTATAAAATCCCTATCGTCCAGCGATAGAAGCCATCCATTCAGTATTTCTTCCCTCTCCTCCTCATCCTGTACATACGACGCAATACGCGCACAGTCGCTTCCACGCTGAGCGATCGCCTGCCAATCTTCCGGCCTAAAATCAGGATGTGACTCTATCGAATCAATTATATTGAATTGGGCAGCCAAACCCCTGACACCCGTCTCTTCTATAATACTAACGAATCCATCAATTCGATCGCCTTCGCCCTTGCTGGCTGTTGCGCCTATTAAAGGTATGATATTGGCAGAGGATGAGGCCATAGATAATAGAAGAGCCACACTAACTACAAGCAGTGTAGCCACTACCCGATATAATGTGGGGGTTATCCTTGTGGTTCCGGTTAAACCCGGTGCAAGTTCTACTTCTTCGCGCAACACCTCCGCCTTCTTCGCCAGCTCCACATACGCCGGCCGGCGTACCGCCTCGGCACGTTTCTGCCGGTGGTACTTTGCGACCTCTATTTCCTCGGCAACCTTATCCGCGTAACTGTTGGTGGCGTAGTCACCGTAAAGTTTGCAGACATTATGTAAACGCACTCCTTTTACGTAAACATCGGGGGAGCGAGAGTCAGGATTTACTACAGTTCTTG
>JABMSB010000021.1 GCA_013202205.1 Candidatus Omnitrophota bacterium | reverse complement strand
CCAGAAGATACTCAACGCCATAGCCGCCCTGCAGAAAAAAGGAACCCCCGTAACACGAAAGGCGATAGCAGAAGAAGCGGGCCTAAGTGAAGCTACCATAACCCGCCGCAAAAATGTCAACCTGGTTGTGAGGAGGGCGATAGAAGAGGCAGGCCCTGAGTTCTCAGACCAGAAGATACTCAACGCCATAGCCGCCCTGCAGGGGAAAGGAGCCCCCGTAACACGAAAGGCGATAGCAGAAGAAGCGGGCCTAACCGAAAATACCATAACCAACCGCAAAAATGCCAACCCGGCTGTGAGGAAGGCGATAGAGGAGGCAAGCCCTGAGTCCTCAGACCAGAAGATAGTCAACGCCATAGCCGCCCTGCAGAAAAAAGGAACCCCCGTAACACGAAAGGCGATAGCAGAAGAAGCGGGCCTAAGAGAACTTACCATAACCCGCCGCAAAAGAGCCAACCCGGCTGTGAGGAAGGCGATAGAAGAGGCGTACTTTTTACCCTCAGACCAGAAGATAGTCAACGCCATAGCCGTCTTGCAGGGGAAAGGAGTCCCCGTAACACAACAGGCGATAGCAGAAGAAGCGGGCCTAACCGAAAATACCATATCCAACCGCAAAAGAGCCAACCTGGCTGTGAGGAAGGCGATATTGCGGGCAAAGTACCCAGATTTTACGCCCCTGATAGCCGGAATAGAATATGATGACAGGATAGCTGTGACGATGGCCGCAAGGAGTAAAGGGGCACCTCCGGATGCACAGATGGAAGAAGCAGAGTTTGTATCGGGCATTATAGCAAGCATGCCGGCTCATTTGGAGGATGCCGCCAGACGGGTATGCGATGAGATTATGTATGGGGAGATACCCGATGAGGTATCGTTGGAAGAAGGCCTGCGCCAGGTTACAGGTATAGATGAGGATGTTATAAAAGAGGTGCTCCTGCACATGAGGGAGTTCTGTGCCGGTGAACGCGGCAGCGGGGAGAGTTTTTCTCATTCCGGTAGCGGCGGCGTAAACCTGACAAATCTCCTACTTCTTATCGTCCTGCCGCTTCTGGGTATTGTGCTGGCCGGCGCCGGCTTTGCCGCACCGGCGGTGCTGGCGACTAAGGCAAAAGATAAAGAAGGCGAGGAATGGGTTGATCGCACATTCCACGACAGATTACAGAGATTTATAGAAGCAGCACAGCTCTATGAGAAAGAGACCGGCTACACCTTCCATAATCCAGATGCTTATTTTACGACCAAATTTGGTCTCTTCAATGCGTCCTGCATGGAAGCGGTCAATGCCATCAAGATGGCCGGATACAAAGAAGGTGAGACAGTCTGTGATCTGGGACATGGTATGGGTACACCCGCACTCGGCATAGCGATGCTCTTAGGCTTAGACTGCTACGGTTGGGAGGGCAATGAACAGCTTAATGATGAAGCTCAGGACCGTGTACAGTTCTTTGAGGAGCACGGTGCTGTAAGGCCGGGACAGATCCAGCTTGAGCAAGGGAATTATTTAGATGATGATAAGGATCTCTCCAAATTTGACATATTGACCTACTTCCAGCACGGCACAAGGGACCCCTCACTCCTTGAAGATAAGGTTTTACAGCAGCTTAAGCCAGGAGGGAGATTTATCGCATATGGAGGCAAAGGATATAAGTTCGATAAGCTGCGCAGAGCAGAAGATATAAAGGTTGAGGAACCGGAAGCAAGTAAGGATTCCGATGGTTATCCCACTGTCATGGTATTCAGGCGCGCAGCTAAGGGAGAGGTGATAGACAGGAGCGGTCGCCGCACGCCCCTCTCGCGCAGCCGCAGGGGACCGCAGCGCAGAAATCAAGTAGGCATAGCCCGCTATGAAGTAGTTATTACAATAATTGCGATTATGCTTGTTGTCTTAATGGCCTTGAACATAGACGCAATTTGCGATTTCTTGGAGATGATGTGGGAAGCCCTGCAAGGTATAGAAGTTGAACGCAACGCGATGCTGCCCTCTATCTTGGGGGCCTCGTTTATGCCCGCAACGATGCTCGCCACCCAGCCTGGTGGTAGGCACCAATCGGATTATGATTTTATAGATTTCTCAGAACTGGATGGCAGGATCAGAGATACCGTCAATATTCTTATTGCAGGTAACCCGGATGAAAAGATACATGCGGCATTCGAATTAAGACGCACCGGTGACCTTCGGGCTATAGTGCCCCTTATGTGCGCATTAGGTGACAGGGCCAAAGACTCAAAGAACAGAGAAGTACGTGTTGTGGCAGCCATAGCACTAAATCAATTGATTCATTCTCTTGAGGTAAAAGGGCAGGTCATAAATCTCGATATAATCCCTGATGTGAATGATGTGTTGTGGAATAACGCGATAGGAAACCTCATCACCATATTCCAGGGCGACCATTCCCCAATTGAACGCGCCGCGGCAATGAGATTGATAGGGATAATCGGGGATGGATCTTATATAGGAGGCCGATTATATGGGATACTCGATCTTGCCGCCAGAAACTGCATGGGTGGTCCCCGGGAACTGACTGAATCGATAGAGTTTGCTCAAGACAGGATTACGCTTAACGATGAAGAGGGGGCAATACGGGCTCTCATAGAGGATGAGGATATTGGCGAGACAGCAAGTGATGTGCTTGACAATCTCTTGGAAGAAGATCCGGAGTGCCACATGGCACCGAAGACCTTCGAGATGTTCGTTGAGCGGTTTGGGAGGGCTGCGGTAAATGAGGCTATTAGGGAACGAGGCGGCAAGCTGCGCTACAGAGAAGGTTTCTACATCATAAAGGGGTTGGAGAAAGGCGAAGATGGTGATGACGCAAGTGATGACTGGGATGGAGAAGACGATGACGAAGATAGCGGTGAGTGGCGCGTAGGCCCCAGCGATCAACTAAGCCCAATCCTGCTTATCATAGCAGCGTCCATACTCACACTAGGTGGTTTTATGTCAGTCGCACCTATGATTGGCTTCTATGTCGGTGCTACTTCTCCAAGAAAACCGGATGCATCTTTATTGATCGATAAACACTGGTATGCGCTTCACCACTCAGAGATGAATAGGGTTGTGACGGCAGAGAGCCTTAAAGATATAGGTTTTACCGTTATCCAGTTAAAAGAAGACCAGATGGACCTTTCTGAATGTACCATCTTAATCAGAGATCACATAGCTGAGTTGGAGGCTCCGGAGATCGGGGTCGATGAACGCATGGTATTAAGCATGTATCTCGGCTATATGGTTGAGAACATATATCAGAGGGAATATTTCCCGGCAACTATAGCATTCAGGATGGCCGATACACCAAGGGGGAGATGCTTTGAGGTGGTTTTGGTCGATCCCGGGGATGGTTTTATAGATAAGGACAGAGATGGATTGCCTGACATAGAAGAGGCGATGAGGCTGGGTGCGGGGGATTCTTACGATGGTATGGGTGACCAGGGTAGGGCACTCCCATTGTCTGCGGTATTTTTTGATGAGTTCGTTATTACCACCAGGGGGGATGTATGGGCAGATGGTGCTTTGAAGATGAGCCCGGGTGGCTGGATATGGGTTAAGGGTGTACGGGGGATACACCATATTCTATCCAACATACCCGTGGGCTCAAAGATCGTAGGAAGGAAGTATTTTGGTGATGATGTAATTCGAGATGCAGAAGAGGCCACTCTTGTAGGAGATGTGGAGGATCTAGAGAGAGATGAATTTGCCATGGTGATGCAGCGGATGAGGACCGATTCTGAGGTCACCTTAAATATGCCGCGGTATGGTGATGTTGTAATACCTGCATGCTATGAGAATGCCCTGATTCCCAAGTCAAGTCCTCCTCAAGTTATCGGTGTCGGAAGCGGGGCACAGCCGTTTCTCAAAGAGATACGAGGAGGAAATTTTGTAGTCATAACCGGCGACTTCAGGATGATTGAGCTGGTCAATGGACAGATCGGCAGGGTGGCATGGGACCTGATAGACTGGAGTAAGATGTATCGGATAAAGAACCCCCTTGATAGGAGCTTTGCCGAGAAGGAGGCCTACAGGGCTATTACATCACGGCTGGTAGTCGTAGCAAATGGGGATGACCTCCTGCAGGTTACGAACGCCCCGCCACTACGAGATTTAGTCAGAAAGATAGACGGGGACTATTCCAATCTGGCAGGAAGAAACTTCTTTATACCCGTAAAAGCCGTCATTGCCATAGCAAATGCCGCTGAAAATGAAGAGAAAGGCCTCTATGTAAGAGCGCTACGCGGCGATATTATACCCCTTTACCATGTATTTTTACCAACGCACTTCAGCATCATCAATCTCATAGCCGCCCATGTAGATTTCAAGGGTAAATCGGTGATTGAGCCATTTACGGGCACAGGGGTTATAGGTATTTTGGCTGCTATAGGTGGCGCTACGAGTGTCCTTTCAACCGATAAATTCCTCGATCCCGTTAGATGCGCCACATTGAATGCGGAGCGTTTCGGTTTAAGTGACCGCATGAAGGTCGTAAGGGCCGATGTATATCCGGAGGGAGCTACCGCAGACATAATAATAGGTAACCCGCCCTGGCTCAAGGGTGCGCCAAGGCGCCAGCTCGATGAGGGGGTATATGATGAGGAAGATTATGCGATAACCAAATACTTCGATGATGCGGATAAGCATCTCAACCCCGGTGGCAGGATATATCTGGTCTATTCAAACTTCTCAGTTTTAACAGGAGATAGAGATAAAAATTTCTTAAGGGAGCTAATCAAACGCAATGGATTTATCATAACACGCACTTGGCAGCTCGAGGCACCGACAGGTAAGTTTAGAGCCAGCCAAGCAATGCGCGAGGTCAAGGAAAAAGAGCAGATAACCCTCTATGAGATAACAAGAAAAGAGGATTTTGAGAAGGCAGGCAACAAGGTCAAGGCCTGGATGGCGCAGCAAGGGTTAGGTAGGTTTGCATGGAGGGCAATGTGTTTCATCGCCCTGCCCATGCTCGGGATAATCTTTGCTTCAGCGGGCATGCTATTTACACCAAGCATATTGGCAACGAAGCAGGGAGATGGATCAGAAGAGCTGGATCCAGAGCTAGTAAAAGATCAATTTGCAGCAGGGGATGAACTCGTAGTCCAAAGAATAGACCATACAGGCAGACCTGAGAATCAGGCCACAGAGGTTCTTATGCCGGTTGTGATGTCTGAATTGGGAGAGGACGTCTGGGTTGAAATACTGAGGAGCCTGTCACAATGGAGGATAGAATATGATACAACAATAGAGCTTATGGATAATTTTGAACGCGATCTCAAAAAGAGACACCAAGAGAGAGGGGTTTTAACACCGGAAGGTGAGAAAGCGCAAGAAATAGCGAATACTGATCGAATTAAGACCCTGGTTCATGCAAGAGCTATACCCTATTTTGCTGAAAATCTAGTAAAAGAATTGCAGCTCAATAAAGTAAAGATCTTAATAATGCCAAATGTTAGTTTCCCCGGGTTCCAACAACGGCGCGAATTATTTATGGCCCTTAGGGTCTCTGATAAAGGTCATGTTGAGGTAGTGGAATCGGCAATAGTAGCTTTTATAGATGATGCTATCAAAAGCTGCGACATCAGATTATGGGCGAGTATATCTCACAACACCCTTTCCAGTTACTGGTTTAGAAAGGGTTATGCAGTTGGATATAGTACCCTTTACAAATTAAATGGCGCAAGGACCCTTATGGCTTGGGTGATGCGCAAATTTTCAAGCCAGGGATATAAGATACGTACAACTCTTCCAGCCGCACAACCTTCGCTGATCGCTATGGGTTTCCCTGCTCATACAAATGATCCCAGAAAAGTCACCGCCGAAGTAGAAAAAAGACCATATACTAAAGAGGAAATAGATGGTGCCCTTAAGCAATCCTCCCAAACCACAGCCACCATCCTCAAAGAACGCACAGATCAAGGTGATAAAAACGCCGGCGATCTCTTAAGGCGCATGATCGCTGCACAGAAAGTCTTATTGTTTATGGCTATACCTGCGATAGGGCTATTGATGGGTATTGCATCAGGTCTATCCTTCATGCCATCGATACTGGCGACGACCCAAAAGGGTGCAGAGAGTGAGAAGCCGGTCAATAACAAAAGGCCAAAGATTATATCGCTGAAGCTTCTGGCCGGGATAACTATAGTTGAGACAGCCCTCTTCTTCGGGCTTAGAGCAGTTATTGTGGAAGGGCCACTAAGGGTATGGCTTAGTTTTGTATCTTTTATGACCGTCGGGGAATTCCTGGGCCAGCTTATAAATCTGCGCAGAGAAGGAAATTTCAGGCCCAAGCTTTCAGATTTCAATAAATGGAAGGTAGTGGCGGCATTCACATTGACCGCAGTTCTCTTTGGTTGGTTCTGGCCATGCACATATGTATTATGGGGAAGCCTGCCGCACCCGATATTTTTGGCGATTGCAGATCAGATGACTACGGCCTTGGTCTCACTCTTTATAATGTTCTTCACGCATACCATTATCGAGAGATTCACAGAAGCCGATGAAGAATTGCATCAGGATAAGTCTATATTTAAAACTATGCTGCGCAAAAAACTGCCGCAGCTTAGATACGCCCTCTTATCTATCCTACCATATTGGACATTAGGTCTGACGATCATCTTCTCATTGCCGGTTAGCTTTACAATGCAGAATACCCTGGTGAGCATGCTGGAGCCTCCGTCCGTAATCTACGTATACTTTATGGCAAACAGGGCACCAAATCCGGATAAGACTTTGGTAATGAAGGGGTGGGCTAAGGCCTTGTTGGTGCCGGCGGTTATCTGGAATTTCTTCATATTGACGACGCATGTATCTATACCGGCTATAGCCGTTGGCGCGATACTCTATTTCCCTGTACTCTTATTTGGACTAAAAGAAGAGACCAAAACGCCTCATGTTGCACCACGCTTAGCTAATGAAATCGAGATACCCGAAGAGACCATATGGGGAGAGGTTAGGGGGCTTAAGTCGCTAACGAGGATGTGTGCATTTCCCGAGGTATTTGCGCCAGATCAGTCCAGCTGGGACACCTTAGCAAAACTGAAGGAGGAAGTCAAAGAAGGTGATGAAGTTTGCATCGTTGGTTGCGGTAATGGATATGATTCGGTTGGCATGGCAGAAGAAGGCGCCAATGTTACAGCGGTAGATAGTCAGGAGATGTCTATAGACAATACAGTTGTTACAGCTGCGCAAGCCGGATTGTCTGATAGGATAACAGCTTTTGTTAATGATGGATTAAAAGGGCTAGGCGAATTTGATCTTATAGGCTTCAACGCGCAGCCTCCTGTAGCCGAAGATTTTATTCTCGACGATGATGATCCCGATAAGGACTATTACGATGTAGGCGGCAAGGTGATAACAGGATTTTTTAACGAGCTGCCTAAGCACTTAAAAGAAGGGGGAGTGGCCATCGTAAGTGTTAAAGCAACGAGGTTAGTAAGGGATCTCGTTGAGGCAAATGCCGATATCCTCAATTGCGAGATTGTATATAGAGATGACCCCATATTTATTTATAGGATAACTAGGAAGGAAACGGATCCTCGTTCCTTGGGGCGTGGCCTGGTGATTGCTGCGGTGGTGGGTGGGGTAGCGACCTTGGTGGCGGTCTTGGCAGGAATGTCGCCGGCAATGGCTATTGGTCTTGTGCAGATACCATTTGTGGCATGGCTCATCAGAAATATAATCATAAAGAGAAAGATTCCAGTTGAGGAGCGCGCAAAGAGAAGCTTCATTTCGCTTAAGTCACCATTTACCTGGGGTATGATAGGGTTAGTTGGTGCGGCAACGGTATTCATGTACTGGGCACATCTTCCTCATATGGTGGCGGCAATATGCGCCGGCGATTCAAAGCCGATAAATGCCATCATAATGGCAGCAATCCTGCTTGCAGTAGGCGATACACTCGGTAAAAAACTTTTAGGTGGTGAAAGGTATCCGTGGAAGCTCTGGGTGGCACGATCATTAGCTATATTATTGGTTATTGGACCAGCGATAGGCATAGTCAGCACCCTGGTGATAGGTGGCACTGGGCAATTCTTCCCACAGACTGAAGCCATCTTTACCCTTACAAATTTAGTCAGATCGGTTATCGTTTTCTCCTCTGGAGCGCTGCAGATATCACTCCTTTACGCTATTTGGGTGCCGGGCCTATTTGAAAAATGGGCAGCATGGATAAGGCATAAGAAAGAAGGAAACGAGGAGGCGCATAGGCACTACGAAGATGTACGGGTTATGCATAGCAGTTCACAAAGGCTGCTGAAGACATTGGAGGGTGTAACCGATAGGTGGTGGATAGTCATACCCAACTTCATTTATATGAACCTGCTGCCGCTTCTCTTCGTTGGAGAGGCACTGAAGAGGGCTGCGCGTGTTGTGGCCGCCGGTGCTATTATTATGTTTACGAATATTTATGTCTCCTGGAAGAGCGGGAAAGAGACCGTAGGTGGTGGTTTTGTAAAGAGGTTAACCGCAATGACGAAGAGATCAACCACAGCAAAAAGGAGATATCCAGCCACAGTAGATGAGCTGCAGGAAGTCTACGAGGGTGAGGTTGATAGATTCGTCTTCAGTGAGATGGGTAGAGGGTGCCAGGCTAAGGTATATTCGCATAGAGATAGCGCTATTGTAATAAAGGATGCGCACCTGATAAACTATTTTACGGCTGGACCGGCATTGGATGTAAGAGTAGGGCAGGTTAAGGTCTTCCTTAGAGAAAAGTTCCACGAATTTATGGATAGAATGATGGGTGGGAAGAGGACTTTTGCCAGGCCCGAGGATACAGATACAGCAGGAGTCCGTAATATCTTTACAGCAGAGCAGAGGCAGTCTTTATTTGTAAGGCTGCCAAAGTGGGCATTGGAGACGATCATTAAGTTCGGCCTAATATTTGCTGAAAGCAGAGAGCAGCGAATTATGCGTTCTAAGATAGATCAGGGGCCGATCAATGAGGAAGAATATTTAAGAAGGTTTAATATTTATGATAATCAAGTAAGGGGGTTAGGTATATATACCCTAGCTATTATGGTAAATGACCTGACGATAAGGCGGCGGTGGTTATTCTTCTTTGCAGAATATGAAACGATTCCGACAGCTTTCATTCAGGCAAAAGATCCGGTTATGCTCTTTGATGAATTAGGCAGGTTATATAAGACAGGAGATCTCCGGGAGGCGAGAAGGTTATTGAGACAGGCGGCGGATGCGGTAAGGATGTTGTGGCCGCTTAAGCTTTCAAATAGTCTTGGATTCGATCACAACTTCAGTGTAGTAGAGGTTGATGGCCAAAGAAGAGTTTCCTTATTTGACTTTGGTGATTTGGATGATAATTTAGCATCAATAAGAGACCGGATGGAGGGATTTGAGACAGTAACGACGAGAACGCATTATGGGCAGTTGTGTGCCATTTCACCGGAGCTGGGTGAGATATACCAGGAAGAGGTAGCAGCCAGGATAAACCTCGCAGAATTCGATAAGCTCTGGGGCCAAGAAGTGACCGTTTCACCTTCACGCAAGCCATTGCTACCCAAAAAGATGCAAGATGAACTTGTACATATTTCAGGAGCAGCCGAGTCAGGTCAGCCTGAAGCGAAAAATGGCAAGGTTCATGTTGCAACACCTTTATTCGCAATGGGTTGGGACAAAGTGAAACGGTCACTATTTAAGGTTATACCGGCGAAGGTGCTGGCGAAGATCTGGAAGCTGACCGGACCGATCTTTGCATGGACGGGCTCGATGCATATGGCGAGGATAATCCAGACATTCTTTGTGGGGATATTGGGTTACCATGCAATCGGTGCAGGATTTATGGCGACTACTATAATGCTCTTTGCCATGGGGTTGTCCATAGGCCTCAATACAGCCGCACAGTCACAGGTAGCAAATTTTATAGGTGCAGAAGATCATGAAAGGGCGAGGAGCACTATCGTCCAAACCATAATACTTGGTACGATAATAGGTGTAGCTGTAGGGATACTTACCTGGATCTTTGGCGGGACCATGCTTAAGTTCTTTGGGGCAAGCCCTGAGGTCTTGAAGCTGGGCACGCCCTTCCTTAAAGTTCTCGCCATAGGGATGGGAATAAACAGCGTATCATGGCCGGTCAGGAGCGCTTTAACGGGTGCCGGGGATTCGAAATGGCCGATGAAGATAGCGATCGTATTCTCAACATTCACTACCTTGATGACACCGATCTTGATATTCGGATGGGGAATCGGGCTCTTTGGTATTACAGGACTGGGCCTGCCGTTCTTCGGTTTGGGGTTGGTGGGTGTTGCGGTATCTATAACACTGGGTAGATGTATAGATCTGGTATTAGGGTTGTATATATTATTTAAGAATAAGTCCGACGCTATCGGCCTAAATGGAGATGATCTTAAGTTCGATCCTGAGTTGATGAAACCACTCAGCAGGGGTTTAGGGTTCTATAGATTTGCGCAGGCCGATATAGAGCTTGCTACTGAGATGGTCTTTATGAGGCTCGTCAATACATTTGGACCACTTGCATTGGCGGCTTATGGTATTTGTAAGAGGTTCGGCCTCTTTATGTTAATACCGAGTATAGCATTTGGTGCATCTGCCAATACATTGGTCGGCCAGAAAGTTGGAGCAGGAGATATGGATGAAGCAGAGAATATGGGATGGCGGACCACAGCGCTATATCTGGCTTCCTATATATTAATAGCCGTACCTATATTTATCCTCGCCCCACAAATAGTGGGACTATTCACTATCAACCCAGAGGTAATAGGCATAGGCGCCACATACCTGCGCTTTATGGTGCCTATATTGCTATTATGGGGTACTTCGTATGTCCTGTGTAGTGCATTATGGGGAGCGCGCGACATGAAGACACCGCTCAGGATCTCCGTGACGACCAATGTTGCATTGAAGCTGGTACTATCCACAGTCATGGCGTTGGGTACATTCTCATTGGCCGGATATACCTTCAAAGGGATGGGAATAGGCCTTGAGGGCCTATGGATAGGTACGCTGATGTCGGTTATCATATATACCATTGTCATGATAAAGTGGTTTAAGCTGGGCAAGTGGAAAGGAAGGGCACACGCAAATAGAGGATCACCTAAGGGTGTGGCATTAAATCGAACCTCTCCCCGCCCATGGTGGCAATCCCTCCGCAGTTTATCACTAATCATTCTACCTATAATCGGTATAGTTTCAGGTCTGGCATTCGGCAATATCTTATTCATGAGTGGTACCACCAAAACCAGTATGCGCAAGGAGCCTACCGATACAGATAGTCCGATACAAGAAGATATGCATGAGAGGACGAGATTTACACATCTATTGGCAGGGGGTGCGTTGGTAGGGCTGGTTGCTGAGATTTTTATGGGGTTCCATGTGCCGAAAGGGATGATCATCATTCCTATCATAGGCGGAATAGCCGCATTTGGCCTTATCATCTTATTGACCCAGAGGATACGATCTGATAGATATCGGCATTTCGATGAAGCTGAGGTATATAAGAGAAGTGTATTGACAGAGGCGGCGATGAGTGTTCGGGAGAAAATAGGCGATGTGGTATGCTTCGAATCGGCATTCGTACTACGAAATCTGCTTAGGAGCTCTTACGATGTGCCTGCCGAGGTGTATAAGGCATATTACAGATCATCCAACGGTACATCATATGTACACTATTGGGTCGAGGCATACGACGGCTGGATAGTTGACCTCTTTTCCTCCGGTAATCCATTTGTGCCGATCAAGAGGCAATTCATCGATGGCGCATGGATTGTACAGTCTCCGAGTGACAGAAATTACAGAAAACACCACCCTCTTGGCGTAGCTACAAATATCCATCCGCGCGTCGATCCAAAAGAAAGGCCCAAGATAAAGGTTATGCTGCCGCCGCAGCTTGCTCGGTTTACAGGCGGTGAGACCGTCATAGAATATGATCGTGACGGCCCGGTCAATATTGCAAGAAGATTGGTTCAAGATTACCCCGAACTTGGAAAGATAATCTCCGAGACAGGCAGTATTAGCGGTGATTTCATAGTAGAGATAGACAGCAATATATGGCTAAAGCATGATGTAAATCTCCGCGCAGCAGAAGAGATCGCCATAGTCCCAACATACCACCCATGGCAGTTTGCCCTACCCAAAGGAGTCACCTTAATTACATTAGCTATTATCGGTATTCTATTAACAGGCGGCGCCATAATGCCATTTCTCGGTGCCACTTCACAAAAAAGCACAGATTCAGATGATGCGGGTAAGGGCAAGACAAAGTTATCTGTATCTGGTGCCAAGGCACTTACCTCAATCGCTGTTGTTGTATTACCCCTTTTAGGGGTGGTACTCGGCACCATGCCATTTATAGTGAGCGGAACGGTCAAGAGATCCAGATTGGGCGGCAAGGATGTATATGAGCTGGAAGAGGGCCTTGAGCTGGCCAAGGAGCGCATAAGGAATGAGCTGGTTAAGGATCATGATAGGCCCGTTACGGTACTATTTAAGGGCGATTCGGGTGTCGGAAAATCTACCATTATAAAGATGTTGTGTGAGTGGGTTGAAGGCGAGCTGGGTAGGCGTGTGTCTGTTGTTCTTCAAGAGAAGGTTAAAGAAAACCTGTGGGATGAATATAGATTTTCTGATGCACAGCGGTCCAATCCGGAGGCAGATGTCTTATTTGTAGAGGTTGTTCGAAATATGCTGCCCGAAGATACAGAGAACCTGGACCTTTTCATCAAGGTGATTATAGCGGATGATCATACAAGGCGTTTTCGGCTTATGGCCAGGCACGGTCCTGATGAGGATTGGATGTTTGAGGGTGGGGATGCGCCGGTAAACTCCGGCATGAGGGCGAAGGAAGGGCCGGATTATGTAACGAAACAGCCCGATATTATCATAGATAATACAGGATGGTTTGACCATCTGGAGCATAGTGGAGATAGTCAGGTATTAGGATGGGTAAATATCCAGCTTCTGGGACTCATGCTTATTTCAGCATTGTCACTAATGGGCCTTCTTTTGGGTGCGGCGCCGTTTATGGTGAGTGGGGCGGTAGTGCAGGACGAAAGTGATTCAGATGTATGGAAAGATCTTTTTGATAATCCATCCAATGGTCAAATATTAGATTTTGCCGGTGAGTCAAAGGATAGTAGGTTTACAGAATATTTTGATATTTATGATCAAGTTATGTATGAAAGTGACCCAGAAATTAGAAATAGAAACATATCGACCATCATGGATAATTTAGAAGAGACGGGAGTTGCTCTTGTGCTCGGGTCTGGCTCAATAGACCAAAGCGTTCTTCATAGATTTGATCATATCGTATTAGTGGATATAAATCCAAATGCGTTGCGATATGCCTGGGGTAGGTTGCCGGAAGATATGAGAAGAAAGACATATTTAGTAAGAGCAGATGTCTCATGGCTTGCGGAAGAGATAATTGCGCACATGCACACTGTTGAGCAGGGATCTATGGAATTTAAAGATGCTGTTCGTTCAACTATAGATGTGATCACTAACCGCAAAAAGAGAGTCTTTCCTTCTGGTTTTGCAGATTTAATAATATCTGAAAGGACATATTACGATTTGGAAAATTCTCTTCTGCATTATATCCTCAAAGCGTTGCAGGAAAGATATCCTGATAAGATGTCCGAACGACGGTTACATGATAGGGTGCGTGCTATGATAAGAAAGGTAGTAAAGCCTCCCCAGATAGAGGAGTGGCATAGGCTATTATCAGATAGCGGCTCCGCATATATATGTGTTTTGGATAAACTCAAGATGCCCATGAAGATGGAATATCTAGATATAATAGAGGATTGGGACTCCCTCTTTAGAGCGGTAAAAGAATTTAATCTTGTCGATAGATCTACTGAACTACCCGTGCAATTCTGGAATTGGAAGGAGGCCGGAGAGCATGTTCTTAATTGGCGCGTAAGAGAGTTTTGGTTCTCAAAGACAAAAAGGGCAGGAGATATCATTGCCGGATCTGCCACTATCGCAACTTTGCTTATTGGGTTGATCTTTGGCCTTACGCTGGGAACAGCGCCATTTATGGTGAGTGGGGCGGTGGGGAAGAAATCACTTAGTGATAAGGAATTAGAAGAGATGAAGGCAATAAGGAGAGCGCTAATAGAATCGCGTCACAGGAAGGTGATAAAAGGAGAGACAGATCCGGATGATCCAGAACCTGCTACAGCAGGAATTGATGCTGCACAAGACACTGCAGTGCTGGTAATCGATCCAAAAGGAGAGGTAGACGAGAGCAAGGTTATTGCAGCAGTACAAACGAGCACAGTTGATGATGGAGGAGTTGTTGCTGATGAATTGACAGATGAGACCGAAGCACTGGTTGAGAAGGTGACCAATGGGGTAAAGGTTACTACCGGTCCTGCACCTAAGCCCGCTGAGATAGATGATGAAGATAAGAAAGATGAAGAAGATCAGAATAATGATGAGCCATCGACAGAGGCCGAACCCGCAGATCCAGCAGTTGAGAAAGCCCTCGTAGATGAATTTCGAGATGAACTAAGGGATGTTTGCATGTCCTCCTCTGGTAAGACGGGCATTAACGCCTTGCTGGCTAAGTTTGGTGAATCAGGTGTTGTATATTATATTACAAATAGCATAGGCAAGATAACGCTATTCTCCTATTGCGTAAGAGACAGAAAATATAATCAGGTTACGATACTCCAGAGTAAGGAGTTGTGTGACAGAAGGGTGCGCGTAGTTCCATATATGGGTGAGGAGGGTGATGAAAAAGGAAAATTATGCATCAGGGCTATATTACTTAAAAGTGATATACCAGGTAGCCAGGAAGCTGAGAGGGTTCTATATAGGGGGCGTTGGGATAGAAAGAAGGCCAATTTCGTCTGCATATCGGGCGGATGGGATGAGATTGGTACTGAAGGGGAAGTCGAGATAGATAAACCTATAGCGGAGGTAATTCCAACGAGGCCATATTCGATGGATGAAATAGGTACTGTCGTGCCCGAGACGGCAGTCCCCATATCTGTGATAGCCAATCTTATCGAAAGAGGTTATGTCCTGACAGATGAGAATGGCAAACTCGACGGCAGATACGTTGAGGTGATCGCCAGGACAGGTCAGGAGATGAGGGCTGAGAGGTACAGTGCTACTCAACTTATGCGATTAACGGGTAATAAAATGTGGAATGTATCTATAAGGAGAAGAAAGGACATAAAGAAGCGCCAGAAGAAGCTAAAAGCTGGTGATTATATCCAAAGGGACATCTATGGCCGCAGTAATGTAACCCAGCTCACAAGAGAGGCTGCATTATCGCTGGTGATAGAATTAAGGCTTAAAGAACTGATCGATATTGTAGCGGTGAATGCGGCTGCAGGTATTTTGGAGGTGACACCTAATCAGGCCGAATATATGCGTGGTGAATGTAAAAGGTTATCGAAGAATGATGTAGACGGAAAACGCCTCTGGGTCAAATTGGACGGTGAGGTTTATTATGTCAGGGAGGGTCTTGAGGCACTTAAGGCAATGGTAGATAGGACCGATGCCGAACAGCGCAAGGATGGGGCTATTCCACTTGAGGAAGCAGCCAAACTGGCAAAGACTAAATATAAAGTAAGGGGAGCTACTCCCGCACTTCTCTTACAAGCCGCAAGAGAAGTCGATTGGCCGTATACCGATCTTATGCCGACACACCCGTACTTTAAATTAAATAAGACTGTCTATCTACGCAGGCCCACCAAGGGGGATAAGGGTTTCTTGCAGAGGATAGATGATGTTCGCCGAAATAGAATAGTATTAGATGATGTGGTCGATTCAGGTCTTTACGAGGCAGATAGGATCGGCAAGTTATTCGGAGTCAAGACAAAATCAGCAGGTGGTTATATGAACAAGGGTAAGCTATCCGGTGTGACGCTCTACACCACACGGGGCCGCAATAATGTCAGTGCAGGTTTTGTGCGCGGCAGCGAAGTGCGAGAGTATTATAGAGAACTGCGTGGTGATCCGGCACCTAAGCGTCAGAGAGTCGCGAAGGTCTCAAAAGTTGCCATGGCCGCCAGAGTGGCATCGGTGATATTTATGATTGCATTACCTGCCTTAGGTATGGCCTTCGGAGTTATGCCGACTATGTGGAGTGGGGCGATAAAGGGCACAAGAAAGAGATCCTCCAAGAAAGAGATATGGGTAGATACACCGACACTGGTAGATTTATCACTGGCCCACGGTGAATATAGACGAAAAGAACTGATGCGCCGTAGATTCCGCGAGGAGGTACCCATGCGCCATCTCAAGCATCTATTGATGAACCACGATAATTTTACAGCATGGCCCCTGGGTACTCACGGAAACAGAGAAGAGCACTTCCTTGTAGTGGTTATGAATAAACACAAGAAGGTTGTGGCAAGATTGATAGTCGCGTATTCTCCCCAAAAGGAGATAAGCAGGATATATGTCCAGTTCTACAAAAATCTTTATGGACGCATTGCACCAGATGATGAGGATTCCTTCGAGATGGCACTAGACATATCCGGGGCAGAGAAGATATTGGCATATGACCTTATAACCGATGAGACTGTGTTGGCTGCACCGAGAGACCCGAGTAAATACAAGAAGGTCAGAACCTACAAGTTGGAAGATCCCATAGATGTTCTCGATGAATTGATGGCACGTATTGTCGAAAGCATAATACAGGGAAGATCTACCATATCTGCCAATGGAAACGAAGCAGAGCCTGAAGACAGGGTAGAGGCATACTTTAGCTTTGGCCAACCACAGGACATTATGGGGTATGCCTCAAGGAGCAGCATAGTTGCAGAGCACCTTACAGAGGGCATAGCACAGGTGAGCCCGCACTTTATCTGGATATGTGATCTGATGTTCAAGACTTCTGTAGCAGCTACAGCTTTGACGACCCTACATAAGTATGGCATCACCCTCTCGGTATATAATCCAAGGTTTGAGATAGGAGAATGGTACTTTGACCATGAAATACTGCATCACCATTTCCAGAGAGCCAAGGATCGCAGATTCTTTGAGATTAAATGGGGTGAGAGTCTTATAGGATCTTTCAATGAACGCCATGAGGGATTCTTCAGACACTTCCTCGATGGAGGAGAGCCTTATACCGGCAGAATCCAAAGAGAGGATATCGATGACCTGCGTGATGGAATAGGTTTTCTGCAGGAAGGTGTCCATATGGCAGATAGTGGTAATATCGGTATGCCCGGTCCTCAAGAAAGACACCTTCTCAATGTACCCAGGAACCGCACCTGGCGCACCATTCTACAAAATACCGGATTGGCTAAGATGATCATCTTCATCGCCCTGCCGGTGTTGGGATTGTGCGCCGGCTTTGCCGCTCCGGCGGTGCTGGCGATAGAGGCGAGAAGAGAAGAGGATATATGGAGAGAGGCCGTGAGGAGTACATCTTCAGCGCTGAGACTGACGGGCGAAGATGAGGTCGCAAAGAGATTGAGGTCTTTCGACAAGCCGGTTCACAGCAGGGTCAGATACGAGATTGCCAAGCGCATAGCGGAAGGTCTCCCAGCTCATTCCAGTGGCATAACCCGTATATGGCTCTTCGGAAGCACGGCAGGTTCGGATGATGACATAGGCCCCGCTTCCGATATAGACATTCTCATAGAAGTAGAGTCCGACGGGGAAAAGGCGGGTGTGCGAGAGCAATTGGACACGCTTAACCGCGTGTGTGCGGATGAATTTAATAGCGTTATGTCGGGTACGGGGATAGATGTTTCAGGGTTGATAGACGCCAAGGTCATGTCAAAGGAGGAGATCGACAAGGGGGAAGGTTTTGCGGCAATACCAAGATCTTATTTAGTATCGCATCCTTTGCTCTTTTCCAGGGATAATTTATCAGCAGGCCCAACCTGGCAAACATTGACCAAAAGCATAATTCTTATCGCCCTGCCGGTTGCGGGGATTATGTTCGGTGGTTTTGGCGTACCGATGATGAGTGGTGCGACGCGCAAGGAGCAGTCATTCGATGTAGATGCTCTGGTGGAGCGGGCATCAAGAAGGGGTGAGGCGGTCAGGGGAGCGCTCTTGACACACGCCTTAAAAGGAAGAGAACCCGAGGATTATTTCAGGTGGGCTGTAACCTTCCCGAATGAGAGGCCATATATAGAGGAGGTGCGCGCTCTCGATTTCCCGGACGATGAGAATGAATATTTTCTTATAACCTATGGCGGATGGATCGGATCATTCTCGGGGAAGAGGACCCTGATAGTCGGTTATTCGCCTGATCATAAGATCGCCAATATACATATCCTGAATGCCCTCTATATCGATATTGCGCCAGACGACAGAGAAACCGTTGAGAATATAGGTTTTATCATGGAGAGATTGCTCGATTATGATGTTATCTCGACTCATGCGCGTGCGCGGGGAGAGATAGCTGTATCGAGCGACCGAAGAAACCTTCTTTATGGACGTATCAGGGATGCATCTCAAAGAGGTGATGTTGGTGTGGCGCTTATGAATACCCTCAATGAGCTGCTTTCATATATCGTGCAGTCTATCGTGCAGGGCAGAAGAAAGTTGTCGCTAAGGTTTATGCCGGAGAAGCCGCAAGATGAATTGGAAGTTTCCCGAAGTATAGGTGCAGCTCACGTATTGGATTTGGCCAAAGAGAACGGAGTCCTGGCGCACCAATTTGCCGCATTTAGGTTATGTTTAAGTCCCCATTTTGTTGACCTGCGCAACCTGCTTATCAAGGCATCAGCGGGCGCGGGAGCATTAGATCATACATCCTTAAAGGGAGCTGAGATTTCGGTATTCAACCCCAAGATACCATTAGATCCTTCCCTTGTAGCCCACGAAAACACACACCACGGTATAAGTGAGTTACTGAGGCATAGAAAGGAAGTCGCAGAAGGCCTCCTTCTATCATTCAGAGATAAATACCCTCACGTTTTCGATTGGTTCCTTACACGGGAAGCTCCTTTCTGTAATGTAGATATAACCGAGGAAGCCATCGGTAAGATGGAGACAGCAGGTCTCTTACCCGAGGGGATAGAGATAGATGGTGACCGTATAATCGAGCCGTCACCCAAGAAGTTATACCAGATCAAGGGACTGGCGCTTCTATTTGTAGGTGTGATTGCTGTGGGTGTGATATTCGGTGGTGGTTTTGCTCTACCGATGCTTGGCGTGGCTTCGCAAAAAAATAGAGGAGAGGGCAGCCATCTCAAGCCCATAATAAATTACAAGACCAGGCAGGTAGTTTTGATGGCGCCGGAGAAACTTTTGGATCATATAGATGCCATGGCCAGCGCAAGGAAGGCCGCGACCGAGCTTGCCGAACATTTTGGGGATAGCGGTTATCCAGGGCATCACCTTCTTAAGAAATTAATAGATGATGGAGAAATAGATGGCGGGTTCTGTGATGAGGTAGAGGCAAAAGAGGATCTCATACCTGTTAGTTACGCGCGGACAGCCCTCCTTGTGGCCGTCAGAGCAGCGCGAAAGATAATAAGTGCAAAGAGTATAATGTTTTTGATCGCGGTACTATGCGGCATAATGGTCCCCGCCACATTCGCCGTACCGGCGGTGCTGGTGGGGGCGACGCGCCGCAAAGATGACAGCAGCGGGCGGCAGATGAGCGAAGGAGAGAGGCGGGAGATGAAAGAGTGGAGGTTGGCGCTTATAAAGGAGCGATACAGCAAAGTTATACTGGAACCGAAACGTATGATAGAGGAGGAACTTTTTACTGAACCCGAGGATGAAGAGGATCTGACGTCATCAGCCGATATTGAGCGCGAGCTTCAGGAAGAGGAGGATCGTGGTTCAGTGGGCGATATGATAGACAGCATGAGGCATGTGGGGCTGTTGGATGATGAGGAGCAAGATTCACCTCAAACCCCGCGAGGGCCTTCCAGCCCAGGCATTATTGCACAGAGACGGCTTGGCATACTGCGGGCGCTGCAGGAGAAAGGCCCCTTGACGATTCATGAGATTATGGAGGTGGTGCCGGAGTACGCCGGCCTATCAGATGTTACGTTTACGCGCGATATGACCTCTCTTAGGCGTGATGGCATGGTGATCATGAAGTCACAAACGGCAAAGGAATACGAAGGCCTCATTTATTATTACTCTATCACCAGGGTGGGCAAAGATGCCCTGAAAGGGGAATCGCCTGAGGATAGAAAGCCCTTCCCCGACCGCGAGCATAAGATGAGATGGATTATCACAAAGCTCCGCTTGGCAGGATCCGAGCCGTACAGATTACAGGGACTACTGGATGTTGCTGCCGAGGAGGATATAGATTTAAGAGAGAGGCAGTTGGACGGCGATTTGAGGGCGCTTCACGAGGCAGGATTGATATGCTTGAGGGGTGGGCAAGAAGTAAAAGGCAGGGCTAATGAGTGGGTTCTGACGGAGCCAGGCAGGGCTTGTGCGGATGGTCTGCCGGAGCTGGAGAGAATTGAGGAGGAAGCAGGGGAGGTTTCTGCATTAGCGTTTGTAAAAAGCGGTTTGGATATGCTCAGCTCCATGGTGCCGCAACAAGCCGGACAAGATAGAAGATGGTTTACGAAAAAAGAGCTTTTTAGAGGTGCCAATCTGGAGTACCAGCTAAACCATGCGCGTGAGTCTGACTTAGTCGAGCGCAGGGTAGCGCCTCGGCCCAAGGGAAAGGTAGGCGGTTCCTCGGTTGCAGAATATAGGATTTCAGACAAAGGTATCGAATGGCTTGAATACATTCACCGTAAAGAAGCCGTACTAAACCAGGGTGCGCTTCTTGCACTAAAGGCGTTTATTCCCGTCTTCAGCGAAGGAGGTAAAGGAAGTAAGGGGGACGGTCCAGAAAGTACCACCCCAGATAGCGACTGGAAGAAGCAGAGTGGTAAGCTGCTCTTACTCTTTGCTCTGCCGATATTGGGATTGTGCGCCGGCTTTGCCGCTCCGGCGGTGTTGGCGGTGGGAGTGAAACGAAAATCTCAGTGGGCTAAAGAGCCGACCTTCTTCTCCAGGGCTGTGAATTCCGTGCAGTCGACCTTCGATTCGAGCTTTTCCAAGACAATGTTTATCAAACCCTGGTTTTCGGTTATCGATTCTCGGTTTCCGGTTATCAACTCTTGGTTCCGAATTATCAAGAGTTGGTTCATTTCGATCTTTTCGGTATTTATGGCTACCTGTTCTCTGATAGCCTTCAGGCTATTTTTTACACTTCTTAAATCTTCGCCAAATACGCGAAATTCGCCTCTAAATTCCTCAATAAGTGCGCCTACTTCGGTTGCAGTAAACATGTCATTACCTCTTGCATCTTCCTTCATGAAGGCCTCCTTATGGTTGCCCTCGGTGAAGGGCAGTATATTAGAAAAGGCCTCCTCTGTCAAGGCAAAAGTTTGGCCGGTTTTATCAATTATATTGCCTATTGCATTGTCATTATTAGGTGTAGCATTTGCAGCACCGATGGTGCTGGCGGTTGGGGTTAACAGAGAAAGTCCCGAGACGTCCCTGGAAGATGAGCTGGAAGCAAAGGCCGTTTTACTGGAACAGGCTGAGAAGGCAATTAGTATATCGACACAGGTCGCCGCATATAATTGGATAGCGAAAGGGGCGGATGCTTCCCTCTACGTGTCTTCAGGTGTTAATGGAGATCTCCTAAAGAAAGAATTGCCAAAAGAGGAAAGGACAAATTCTCTTCTGGTACATCCTTTTAATCTAGGCGCTATGGCTGTAAGCCTGTTATCAGACGGTCTTATGCTGGCCATTAATGGACTCGGCACTTGCATAGGAAATGTTGTGGTTTCTCCCGAGAGGATAGGGGTTTCGCATATTTACAGCGGTGAGAACCTTCAAACTCATCAGCTGGATCTTGCGGCAAGGCAAGCGGCTCTCTTCAGTGAAGAGCCTGGGGCATTTGGTATTCAACTCTATAACCCATCGGGACTGGCAGACTATATGATGGCTGTCGAGGATCCATTGCCCGGCATGGCAGAGATTCTGCCGGATGGCCTCTTCGTTATGCGGGAACGCAATCACAGCTCCGGTATCTTAATGACGAAGGAAGGCGCTGTCATCAGAAACAACATAGATAAGTGGCCGATATTGTGGAGTGAGTTTAGAGAGATCATAAACCGTGGCGGCGCGAAACTGAGATTCCTAAGTTTTGAAGGTAAGAGCACTAATCCGGAGGTGCTCAGGTCACACAAAAAAGATATAGCGAAATCGATAAGGGCTACGGGTGAGAAGGTATGGCCCTTCCTCACATCGGCACATATTACTACAGCGGTTTTGATCTTTGCTCTCTTATCTGGGGTAATGGTCTCCGGTTTCTTTCCCGCCGCACCGGCGCTGCTGGTGGTGGGCGCGACCAAGATAACCAAGAAAAATTCGCAATCACGGCAGATTGCACAGGCGAGCTTTGAGCGGCTTACGACGAGGTTGCAGGAGGCAGGCAGGAATTACCGGACGGTCCTTTCTCAAACGGGGCTGGATGAGCGGGTTGTCGATTTTGTTCTTGAGCATGATATGGCGGATAGGGATGCCGGCAGCGCAAAGCAGGCAGTGGTCCGTAAAGGCGTAACTGAATCAGCCCGGTTATTAAAGAAGGGGGTAGATCCTTCTATGCTGGGTGGAGTCGCGGCGCAATTGAATCTGGGCGGTATCGGCTGCATGAATAAGGCATTTGAGTTTATGCAGGAAGAAGAAGGCGCGATTTCGTGGAAAGACCTACCCTATCTTATGTGGGCGATATATACGACAGGTGCTGATAACGTTAAAGAAGCTATCAGGATATTTAAAGAAGAAGAAGGGCGAGTGCATTGGCAGTCGATCTATCCTTTGGCTGGCGCCGTAAATGTGCACGGAATTTCATGCGTGAAGGAGGCGATTTTAGTATTCCGCAATATAGCCGAGCCTATAGCGTGGGATCATATTGATTATGTGGCAGAGGCTGTCAAGAAGAGCTCCAGAGAAAAGGTAGAATATATCCTTGCTGAAGAACCGATGCCTTTTGAGGTATTGCGTGAGATTATTTCTCAAGATCCAAAAGTGCCACAGATTACCCCGATATATGAAAGCAGGGAGCTCGATAAGGCGGCCAAAATACAGATGGCTAAGACGGGCAGCGTGGATATGCAGGGTGCAGTTGAGCTGGCACGCCTCATAAGAAGCAATAGCTCTGAGATGGTAAAGAAAGATGTCCATATACTCGATGAGGTCAGCCCTGTGACTGTATGGCAGCATGCGGAGAGGCTTTTGGATATTCTTAAAGAACACGGGCCTAATGTTGCAAAGAGATGGTACAGGGAACGCTTCCTCTTTGCGCTTTCGCTTCCCAATTATGATTTTCCTGCTGGGTTTGCGTCCAGAGCTGCAACTCTTCTCGATATGGCATGTGAGAAATATGCACCTTATGTACATCGCACCATGGATCCCGGGACTTTCGGCGATCTCTTTGTCACCTGCGCTGTTGTAGCGCAGACAGGGTTAGGTATTAAGACGACAAAAGAATTGGCGGCCACCATCGAGACATTAAAAAGGATAGGTGCTGCAGAGGGTATAAAGAGGGATTTCGGGATAAGGCTGTTTAATGGTGTCTTCGGGTCCTTCCACGATAAGACCACAATCGACCCAACGGACAGCTCAAAGATACGTTTTGCGCTATTCTTAAAGCCCGAGGAGACGACTTCTTCATCCGGGGCTATGCAGAGGGTCTTCCTGAAACATTTCCCTTACAGTTTTGCCATAGGTTCTATGCTGCGGCTTGAGGAGCAGTGGAGGGATGTCTTAGAGCAGGACCGCATTTTAGAGAATGCCCAGAGCGACGTATACGCGCAACTCTCTTCCGGGATAAGGCGGGGGTATGAAAACTGGCCGGAGGTCTTATTGGGAGGCCTTGAGGTTGCAGCGCGCCATGCCGGTGAGGATAAGCTGGTCATGATACCTTCATACCATCCAATAGGCAGGTGGTCACGGGCAAATACCGAAGGTGTGCGCAGGGTTTATACAGAGGCGCCGATGCGCGCAGGATTCGAACTTGAACCGACACCGCGTTTTCCGGTGGGAGGCAACCATCTGGATATGGTGTGGTCCAAAAAGGTGGAGCCTATTGAAAAACTTCCGGGGAATTCCTTCCAGCGACAGTTAGAGCACCTGCTTGAGCCTCTTTCTCTGGCGCTCTCTTTACTTTTTATAGCGTTGCCTCTTTTAGGAATTTTTATGGGAGGGTTTCCATCCATAAATATTTTAGCGACAAGACAGGCTGAAAAGAGAAAAGAAGATTCTCTCGACATAGATATAGAGCAGTTCGATTTTGCGAATTCTCCCGAGATGGTGAAGGAGGCGCAGAAAGAAAATCTTGCGTGGATTTCTATGTTGGGTCCGAAAAGCATCTGTTTTGCAGCATTTATGAAGGAATCAGAAGAAGCAGTTGGTGTTGTCATCGCAAATAGGGTTTCCGATTTTACAAATGAAGAGTCGACATCTGGCGCATGGGATAGTGACTTGGATCCAAAACTGAGGTTTGTCATACATGTCAAGGATGAATATACGCGAAAGGGTGTTGGGACGGCACTTCTCAATACCCTCACAAGATATGCCGGTGATAATGGTTATAAGCTGATCGGATACCTCAGAACGTGTGTTATGTATAAGGCTGCGGCGCTGACCCATTTTCTGCATCACAAGGGATTTAGAACTGCGAGATTTAGATATGGCAGGTCCGGTGAAGTTATGTGGAAAAAGATCATACCAATGCTTATCGGAGTTGTACTAGTTGGTGCGGTTCTGGGTGGTATGCCGTTTATATTCAGCGGCGCGACACAGAAGAGGCGCGAATATGGTGCCGAGACAATATATCTGACAAAGGGCACATCCGAGGGAGAGGTGCTTCTGGGCAGGGTTGAGGAACTGAAGATAGATGATATTGGCTTGATAGACGAGTGGAATGAGTATGATGATAGACACTGGAAGCCCGGAGACCTTGAGCGTGAGATGGAGGAGATTGGCAGGAGATTCATTGTCGTTACTGCTGAAGGGTATCGCGAAAGAAGGCGTATTGAGACACTTATAACTTACAGTTTTTATAGTCACAAGATGTCGAGTGAAGAAAGTCCTCAAATCCTCCGCTTGCAGTTCTTTGATGCCGCGCCGTGGAATCAATTGGGCCATCCGGAACGCATTCGTGGCGGAGGTACTGCTGTAGTGACACGCCTTATCCGTGAATATCCGGACATGCCTATGGTTGTAGCATCGGGTTATGATGCGAGACCCTTCTATCACAAGATTGGATTTAGGCCGTGGGATGATAAGGTGCATGGCACAAAACCCGATTTATATAAAGACGTTCCTTACTTTATGGTCTTAACATCCGAAGCTGCCAGAAGCCTCAGTGATAAATATGCGCAACAGCAGGATGAATTGAAACAAAGAACAACAGACTCACTTAATAGGCCGGAAGCGGTCTATTTAACCGAGGGCGGGAGAGATGGCAAACCAATTTTAGCCAGCACCAAAGAGATGGACCCCGAGGACGATAAAAGAAGGAATGGTCCAAAAAGCACCACCCAACGCGCCGGCTGGAAAGGGCAGGGCGGTAAGATGCTCTTGTTATTTATTTTGGCTCTGATGGGCGGTGGCGGTCTTTTTGCGATGATCGGGGCAACTTCACAAAGCAGAAAACGCCGCGATGCAACATCTGCCAAACCTCTCCTTGTAGCAGTCTGTGAAAAGAACAGGTGCCGCGGCCCTCAAATGGAGATATTGCTCAAGACAATATTACAGAACAGGGGAATCGACGACAAATTTGAAGTGGTTTCGGCCGGAGTCTCGCAATCGATCGATATATCAGAAACCCTCATTCCTCCGATAATAGATGAAGCGCGCAGGATCGGTGTTGCTGAGAGTGTTATCGGAGGTATGAGCCGGGAATTTCATTCTAAGCCGATAACTCGCCAGATAGCAGAGCAGGCCGATATTATAATAGTTGCCGAAGAAGGGGAACGAAGGGTTATATTGGATCGATTCAATGATATAGAGGGCCTTGGGAAAAGGGTCATAAGTTTTGCCTCGCTCAGAGAAAAGATAGGGTGGTCCAGGAGAGACCTTGACGATGAGGTCGATTTGAGGACCATATTCAGAGTGCTGAATGATAACGCGGATCTGATAATAGAGAGAGCAGGGGATAGCCGAGATGGCCGTGCTGTGGACACTAAAGAAGAGACTGAAGTAGAGATAGGCAGAGATCTTTATGATAAGAAAATTAAATTAGAAAAGAGAGGGCTTGACCGGATAAGAGGATTTTTAAGAGAGATTTCCGGAGAAGATACGCTGATACTTATCGATGGCGATTCCGGTTCCGGCAAGACATCTTTTGCTGAGTGTCTGGAGAGGGACACTATAGATTTGGGAGTGGATCTCGGTCGTGAATCAACTGTAAAAGGGGATGAATGGAAGGGGTCGGTTGAGACGGTTACGCAGCTGTCGCCTGTAGAAGTAGCAAGACTCGAAAAGGCAAAGACCCAGTCGTTGCTCGATCTGGTTAGAGAAGATTACGGGTGGTTCAAGGAAAGAAAGAGGAGTTTTGGAGAATATCTCTATTATTTTCTTGAGAAGAATTACAATATCTTTTTCAACTCCCGCATGCATGTGATGGTCTTTGAGATGAGAGGTATCTTCCGGGTCGCAGAGAGCATTTCGAATCACGAAAGAAGGCTCAGCCGGCCGCTGCATATCCTGAAGGTGAAAATGGAAAAGGGGGATGATGGGATAAGCAGGTTTACCATAGAGAGAGACTATTGGCCGGGATCAGCAGAAGAGATAGAAGAAAATTCTACGCCTCACCAGGGATCTGTCGCGGCCGTTTTAGGTATATTGGCAGGCGGTATTATATTTAACCAATTTTCCATGCTGCTCGGTGGATGGATAATAGCAGGCAGCGTAATAACCCTGATCGCGGCGATAAATTCAAATCGCATCCTTAGGCGTGCCGAGATAGCCCCTAAATACAATAGCCGGATCCTTAACGGGTTATCACGTATATTCCCGGATTCTTTAAACTTTCTCATAAATAACCACCCGGTTGCTAACTGCAAGGGTTTTGTACGCAAAAGCGGGGATGATAAGAGGCTATATCGCGAAGCCAGGGATTTCCCTGTCACTTCATTTTTAATAAACAGGGTACATGAGGCTTCCCACCGCGTGACTAAATGCGCACAGCTATATGATCGGATTATCCATCTTTATAAGAAGCCCCTGGCCCATAAGAGGCAGATTATAGCTATAGGTTTGTTATTGCGCTTTTATAGTGAGGCGGTTGCTTACGGATATCAGATATTGGTCTCGCCCGCGGCCCTCCCGGCTTTTACCGGAATTCAATTATTTGGAAAACTTACTAAGTCACCACGTAATAAGAGGGCGGAGACGTCGAATATCTTCCTGGACCACCTTGAGGATGAGCTATATGAAAGGAAACAGGTCTTCCTTAAGGCGCGGGGCAAAGACAGGTTCGCGCCCCAAGCGGAAAACCTGGCCTGGGCATTTTTGTCGCTTTTGAGGCCCAGGGCGAGGATTCCGCTCGAACAACTAAGGGGAATACACCCAGTTATTAGCGCGGAAATAATTGCAGGCCTGATGAGTGTGATAAGGCAGGTTTTGGCCGCCTATCCCGCCCAGGCACATTCCTATATTTTGAAGTCCGCTTTGGACCAATTTCCCAACAGCGCCGCTTATGAATTTATGAAGAAGACAGCAGATGAAATAGGGGACGATCCAAAAAGCACCACCCCACGCGCTGGTTGGGGTCAAGGTGGCAAGATGTTGCTGCTCTTTGCCCTTGCGCTAATAGGCGGCGCCGCGTTTGCCAGCGCACCGATGATCTTCAGTGGGGCGGTGAAGAAGACACGCGAAGAGGCTATTCTTCCCGATTCGACGGTTATGCTGCAGAATGCAGGCGACGCTAATCGGTGGATAGAGTTGGTGCCGAAACGGTATAAAGGGATGTCCATAGGGTATCATTCTGTGATTATTGATGGTAAGGATATAGGTTATGTCGCGGTCACGGATACAGGAAAAGATATTATAATAACACATGCTTGGGTTACCCCATTTAAGCGGGGAGAAGGGATTGTCACAACCATTTCGAGATATTTCAAACAGATAGCACAAAATGCCGGCAGGAGTTTTGATATTTTGGTTCCTATGAATTCATTATTGGAGGGGATAAGGCAGAAGGTGATGGGAGAGAAGGGGTCGAATGTCGTAGTTAAGCTGAAGACCGAAGACAGGCCATGTTACACAGATCCGCGCTTGCAGAGCCTTGCCGCGGCGCGGGAGACGGCAAGAAAGTGGCTTGATGATCATTGGGATGAGCAGATGGAGGCATGGAAGCAGCAGGATATAGAGCGCCGCAGGCCCGTGCCCGGTTATGTGCCACCAAGGGGGGAATGGCGCATGGGATTGGGGATGTTCGTCATGGCGATCGGTACAGCGCTCTTGACGATTATCAGTGCGTCTGCATCCGGTATGGGGACGTTCTCTATGGGGGCGATCTCGCCCAAGGGGGCCGAGTTGTCGCGCAGGCTTAAGCCTGCGCGACAAGGGCTTGAAGCCACACCTGTTGCAGAGACTAACGCAATGGATCGCAGGCCGCTTCGGCATGCTGATAGGGCAGAGAGGGAGCGCTTCAAGAGTGCGCGTAATAGGCAGGAACAGCTAGGCAGTGCCGCATAAATTTAGCTTGCGGTTTTGGATATTATAACTTATAATATGCTCCATGGTTATGTACGAAGAGATATTGGCAGAATTCCAAGAAGAGCGGGTAAGGTATGTGATAGTAGGAGGGGTGGCGCTTGGTCTCTTCGGTTCACCACGCACTACCTATGATTTGGATATACTCGTTGAGATGAGTGATGATAATCTGAGCAAGATAGTTAAGATATTAAAGGAGAATGGATATAGCGTAAAACAGCCGGTCGATCCAATGGGAATAGCTGACGCCAGGACAAGGAAGAAGTGGATCGAAGAAAAAGGTATGAAGGCATTCAATTTTTACAAAGCGGATAGCGGGAAAGAAGTCGATATTATCATAGATTCACCAGTCTCTTTTAAGGAGGCCCAAAAGAGCATGGTACTTGTCAGGGGGGGCGGCCTTACACTGCCTGTACTCTCTACCGACAACATCTTGAAGATGAAGAAGGAGGCTGGCAGGGATATAGATCAATTGGATATAAAATACTTAAACAAAATAAAAGGGTTGAAGAAGACGAAATGATATTTAAATGGGAAAGCGAAGAGGAGAAGCTTAGGAGGTTTATGAAGGTTCCTCCTGGGAAGAAGATGGAGCTTATGCGCCAGATGAGTGAGTTTATGAACAAATACTCCTCTAAGCGCACAAGAGAAATAAGACAAAGACTAAGAGAGGGTCGATAGGCTTGACAAAGAGGCAGAAGTTTTGTATTATATGGCTATTCAAATCATGGCCTTAGGAGGTTTTTGTGGTTAAAAAGGGAAAGATAAATATCTCCGATGTAGCCCGTACGGCAGGGTTGTCTACTACTACCGTATCGCGGGTCATCAATAATGTCTCCACAGTCAGTTCGTCTAACCGCTACAGAGTTGAAGAAGCCATAAAGAAGCTTAACTACAAACCTAACGTATCCGCGCAATATCTCGCCGGCAAAAAATCTATGACCGTAGGGCTCGTTATCCAGCGCTATGCCCAGATGTTCCAGACCTTCCATATGTCTGAGATAATCCATGGTGTAGCTGATGGGTTGAGTGAGTTCAATATGGACCTCCTGTTGCACGTAACCCCGCCCGAGATGGATGATCGCCTTGTAAATACCCATATATTAAACCTGACATTTGTGCGTGGGCTTCTCTTTAGTGATAAAGTGGGCAATGAAGAGATGATAAAGAAGGCGCGCGCTGAAGGGATAGACTACGTTATAATGATCCATCACGATAAGTCCGAGAATTGTGTATCTATCAATAACCACACAGCTGCCATAGATGCCATAAATTATCTATCGGGATTAGGACATAAGCGCATAGCTACCATAACCGGTAAGCCCTATACCCAAGCCGGAGGTGAGAGGCTTGAGGGTTATAAAGAAGCCATGAGGGACCACGGGCTTAAGATAGAAAGTGGTTATATCGTAGAAGGGGATTGGTCGAGCAAGTCCGGGGCAGATGGGATGGAGAAGCTGTTTAAATGCTCACAGAGGCCGACAGCGGTATTTGTGGCAGGTGATGAGATGGCTATTGAGGCGATAAGAGTTATACAGGAAGCAGGCCTTAAGGTGCCGGGGGATATTTCGATCGTAGGTTTCGATGATATACCGCTGGCCGCTTATATACCAACTCCGCTGACTACCGTTCGCCAGCCCATGGCCGAGATGGCCAAACGGTCTGCTTTTATGTTAAACAGGATAGTTTCAGGCGAGGTGGAGGGGGCGGTACAGGAGAAGCTCTCTGCTGAACTCGTAAAACGTAAATCTACCGCTCCGCCTAAAAAAGGAAGTTAAAACCCGAGTAACGGCTATCCCCGATCAAAGGGGACGAGAGGAGATGCCGATGCGACGTCTCTTATTTTTTATCGTAATTGTGGCAGTTCTATTTACAGGGATCAGTTTTGCTAAAGATATCGTGCTCAAAGCTGCTCTTGAGAATGGTGTCAGGAATTTCACAGGGGTTGGCCTTACGATAGATAAGTTCCATATCAGTTTTTTAAAAGGGGTTGTCGATATAGGCGGGATGAAGATATTTAACCCTTCCAAGTATAGCGAACCTTATATGGCAAATATACCCCATATCTATATAAATATCAATGCAGTAGCGCTACTGAAGGGTGAGATCCATCTCAGGAAGGCTGAACTCGAGATGTCTGAGCTGAATGTGATAAGGAGCCCGGGCGGAGACGTGAACGTCAATGACCTCAACCCGATCAAGTCCCAAAAGAGGAGTGCCGGGATAAAGGAAGAGAAGAAGGGTTTTGTAAAAGGTTTCCAGATCGATGAGCTTCGTTTAAAGGTGGGCCAGGTAGTCTATAAGGATTATACGCGCATGCCGCCTACTATAATAAAAGCGAATATAAATATAGATGAGACCTATGAGGACATATCTGATCCGTCAAAGCTCGTCTCTCTCATCATGTATAAGACCTTGATCCGCACATCGATCAATCGACTCATTGACCTCGACCTCGGTGGACTGAGAGAGGGGTTGACGGATATCATCTCTGAGAGCGGACTTGAGGGCGCTAAGATACAGGCCGAAAAGGCCATAAGGAATACAACAGAGCAGGTGAAGGGCTTATTAGATAAGTGGAGGAAGTAGACCACACCTCAGTCTTCAAAACAGGAGGAAACAGATGGCTAATGAGACAGTATTTAAACGATACAAGGGTAACCCGATAATCACGGCCAAGGATGTGCCGCGGGCTACCAGTATTCATAATAGCGCCGTAATTCCCTTTGGCAAGGGCTATGCCGGTATATTCCGGGTAGATGAGATAGACCTCAACTTCACACTTCATATAGGTTTTAGCAAAGACGGTATCAAATGGGAGATTGACCCTGAGCGCATGGATAATAAGGTGACGAGCGATGATCCCGAGATAGGCATAGCGCCCCAGAGCTACGACCCTCGCATTACGAAAATGGGAGACACTTACTATATATTGTGGTGCAACATGGGTAGTGAGGGGCCGTGCATAGGCATGATGACGACTAAGGATTTTAAGAACTTCAAGCAGGGAGAGAACCTGCTCCCTCCGGCAAATCGGAATTGTGTCCTATTTCCCAAAAAGATAAACGGAAAGTATGCTATATTGCACCGCCCAAGTGACAGGGGCCATACCCCATTTGGTGATATCCTATATGCGGTCAGCCCGGACCTGACGCATTGGGGCTGCCACCGCTTTGTCATGGGCCCCACCAAGATTGGCTGGCAGACGACCAAGACAGGGCCAGGCCCTGTGCCTATAGAGACGAAAGACGGCTGGCTGCTTCTCTACCATGGAGTATGGACCAGCTGCAATGGCTATATCTATTATATGGGTGGTGCGCTGCTAGATCTCGATAAGCCCTGGAAGGTCCTATCCCGCACACGCGACTACATGCTTGCTCCCACCGAGCCTTATGAGCGCATCGGTGATGTGCCGAACATCATATTTCCCAGTTCGGCAGTGGTATTGGGTGATACCATACGGCTTTATTATGGTTGTGCCGATACCTGTATCTCGATGGCAGAGGCGAAGCTCGATCAGGTCATAAGGTTCATCAAAACACACAGCCTATAGAGGGTTTGGTTTTTACTTGACAAGGCCAAAGAAGGCCATTAGAATATAAAGCCTAATTATCCTATAATATTTTTATAAAGTATTAATATAAGTGATAAGGATCCTTACCATGAGAAAGAAGAATCTGCTGACAGAGCTCAATGAGATGAAGATGTCATACCTCTTTATCTTACCGGCTATAGGCCTATTCTTGGTATTTATAATAGTGCCGATCTTCTTCTCATTCTTCCTCAGTTTCACCAAATACAATGTCTTCCAAGCCCCCCAGTGGATAGGTCTTGGCAATTATAAGCAGATCCTCATGCATGATGAGAGGTTCTGGAAGACGATGCGTAATACCCTCTTTTATGTGGTGGGTGTTGTCCCCATAGGCGTAACCCTGGCACTTATCCTTGCCATAGCAGTCGACCAGAAGATAAGGGCCAAGAACTTCTTCAAGACGATGTTCTTCTTGCCCACGGTCACTTCAATAGTCGCCGTATCCGTTATCTGGAAATGGATGCTCGCAGGTGAGAAGTACGGCCTGATAAACAACTTTTTAATGAAGTTTGGCATCCAGCCCATAGATTGGCTTATGTCGGTCCAATGGACGCTGCCTTCGATCATGATTATGGATATATGGCGCGGGATAGGATACAACATGCTTCTCTTCTTAGCGGGGCTGCAGACTATACCAAAAGTTATGTATGAGGCGGCTGATATAGACGGGGCAGGGACGTGGGATAAGTTCTGGAATGTGACACTGCCGCTTTTGAGGCCGACAATGGTATTTGTAGGGATAATGGCCTTTATAGTGTCATTCCAGATGTTTGACCAGGTATATATAATGACCGGTGGTGAAAGCGGCATAGGAGGCGTCCTCGATTGCGCTTTGACGGGTGTGCCTTATTTGTATGATGAGGGTTTTTCCAAGTTCAGGATGGGGTATGCCTCAGCGCTCGCCTATATCATATTCGGATGTATCATGGTCGTGACACTGGCCAATATGCGGTTCTTGAAGACAAAGGTTAAATACTGATGATGCAATCTATCAAGGCAAAAAATAGTGCGATAAATACCGTAGTCTACGCCTTCCTGATTATAGGTGTGGTAATCATGGTTGTGCCTTATGTATGGATGCTGGTCACATCATTCAAGCCGCAGGCCGAGATACAGTCATACCCGCCTTCCTTCATTGTTAAAAATCCTACGATTGAGCCATACAGGGATCTCTTTACGCTCATACCGATGGCGCGGTATCTGTTCAATTCAATATTTGTGGCGACTGCGGTTACGTTGGGGAATTTGTTCTTCTGCTCCCTGGCAGGGTACGCTTTTGCCAAGCACCGCTTCTTTGGACGCGATAAGCTATTCTTCCTCATAATCGCTTCACTGATGCTGCCCTGGCAGGTGAATCTCATACCGGGGTTTGTCCTTATCAAAAAGTTTGGCTGGCTTAATAGCTATAACGCGTTGATAATTCCTAAGCTTGCGGGCGCATTTGGTATATTCTTGTGCAGGCAGTTTATAATAAGTGTCCCAAGTGACCTCATAGATGCCGCCAAGATAGACGGCTGCGGCGAATTCAAGATATACAGGCTTATAATACTGCCGCTCATAAAGCCGGTCCTCGCGACATTAGCCATATTTACATTTATGCAGCAGTGGTGTGACTTCATATGGCCGTTAATTGTCATACATTCATCCGATATGCGTACGGTTCCACTGGCCCTATCTGTACTGAGCGGACAATTCAGCACCAACTTTGGCATGGTTATGGCAGGGGCGGTAGTGGCTACGCTGCCGATGCTGGTCGTATTTATTGCATTCCAGAAATATTTCATGAAGGGAATAGCGATGACGGGATTGAAGGCGTAGATCGAAAAAAATAAGTAGTGTACACTTCAGTGTGCGAAAAGACAACCAGGAGAGTGCGAATGAAGAAAGTTTTAGCAACGCTTATCTTTTTGTCATTGATATTTTCTGGTACTGCCTGTACGGCCAAGGATGATACCAGTCTAGATAGTGCCTTAAAGGCTCTCAAGGCAGCAGATAAGGCATTAAGCGCATCGGAGTCTGCTAATGAGGCAATAGAGAAGGCCCAAGAAGCTGAGGACGAAGAGGTCTATCTCAGAATAGCGTCTGTTGAGGTCTCATCATTTGATATCACGCCAGACTGGGCGCCGCTACCCAACACAGCGGCCATAATCGACGGAAATCTGCTTTCGAGGTGGTCATCGAAGCTCGGGTCAGAAGAGTCGGAGTGGCTGGTGGTAGATTTCGGGTCACCAAAGACGATGAACAAGATCATCGCGAGATGGGAGTCTGCTTACGCTGTTCGCTACGGAGTCTTTATATCTGATGATGGTAAGGCTTGGAGGAGATTGACGCGCATAAGTGAGGGTGATGGCGGTGAAGAAGTGATAGAGTTTGACCCCGTTGTAACTCAATATGTTAAGTTCTCATTCTATGAGAAGGTTAATCCGGACTGGGGTTATTCTTTGTGGGAGCTGGAGGCCTATGGGCCGCAGTCGGCCAACCCAACAGATAAGCCGCTCTTTGAGGCCTATCCTGAGCGCGCGGTAGGGGCCGATCAGGTCTGGAGAGAACTGATCAATCGACAGAAGGTCGAAGATAAGGCAAGGCCAACGATCGATGAGTTTCACAGGGGTGTTGCATACCTTTCGTGGTCAAGAGATGAGCTGTCAGACATCGTCTCCGACTTTACTTATGTCCACCTCCACACATTGGGTGTCACACATGTAGGCCTCATCGTTACGTGGTACCAGCAGGATTTAGATGCAACCGAAATCTCTCCTCCTGCATCCGATGAGGGTGATAGCCCCACAGATGAGTCGCTTGCGCACGCCATAAAGACCGCGCATCAGCTTGGCATGAGGGTTATGCTCAAGCCGCACGTCAATTGCAGGTCCGGGGACTTCAGGGGCGATATAGTACCGACGGATGAGTGGTTTGATAATTATAAGAATTTCATAATACATTACGCAAAGTTTGCCGAGGCCAATGGAATAGAGTGTTTTAGCGTTGGTACTGAGCTTCGCAAGACGACGCCCAAGAAGTATGAAGCTATCTGGCGCAAGATCATAAGGGAGATCAGGGCAGTATATAGCGGTACTCTTATATACTCTGCCAACTGGGATGAATACCAGAAGGTGCCGTTTTGGGACACGCTCGATTTCGTAGGGATCGATTCATACTTCCCTCTTACCAATAAGAATGATCCCACACCGGAAGAGCTGGAGGCTGCCTGGGAAAAACTCGCCGATGAAATGGAGGGTTGGAGGGAGACTTCAGGCGTAAAGAAGCCTTTTATCTTTACGGAGATAGGATATTCGAGCTTCGATGGTGTAAATCGCATGCCCTGGGCTTCACCGACGGAAGTCAATAATACTTCGCTTAAGGAAGACCAGCAGGAGCAGGCGGATTGCCTCAATTCCATGCTCAATGTTATGACCAAGAGGCCATGGTTTCGGGGGCTCTATTGGTGGAACTATTTTCCACAGGAAAGATGGTCGCCGCTTGGGTTTACATTACGGGGCAAGCTGGGTGAAGAGGTTATGAGGGAGTGGTATAGGAATAAAATCTAAAATGGGGGCCGGGGGGCTGAGTAGTTGAGAGGAGGAGTTTGTATGAAGAGTGTATTGATTGTATGTGTGATGGTTGTGCTGGTCATGTCGATGGCTAATATCGGCGCAGCAGCGGATGAGAAGGTCTTGTATGATTTTGAGAAAGGGTTAGGCGGTTGGAGTATACCGGAATGGGCATTAAAGCAGGCAGATCAGGTAGCCAAGGGCGCGATAACTTCGGATGCGTTTGCAAGTTCCGGCACACATTCCATGGAGGTCGTGGCAGATTTTCCGGGTTCAATATGGACAGGTGCATATGTAGAGATTATGGAGTATCTCGACATTTCTGATTATGAGGAGCTTTTGGTAGATGTCTATATACCGGAAGATGCCCCTGAAGGGTTGAAGGCGCGAGCCATCTTCACAGCAGGTGAGAATTGGTCGTTTCTCGAGATGAAGAAGGCAGTAGCTTTAATACCGGGCCAGTGGAGGACCGTAAGGGCAGACCTCGATGGCGGTGGAAGGGTTTGGAAGAATTCGGCATCCGCGCCGAATATGGCTTCTGACGTTAGAAAGGTCGGTGTGAGAGTAGAGTCCAATCAAAAACCTACCTACAAAGGTCCTTTCTATATTGATAACATAAGGGCAGCCAATCCGGAAGCGGCTGAGGTGTCAGTAGAATAAATGCAATAGGCTGTCTTATATTTTTAAGCGGCTTAAAATGAGGAGGATGAGATGCAAAATAAGAAGGATTATATGATAGGCCTGGCCATAGGATTGATTATTGGTTTGGTCATCGGCTTAAACCTGGGGAAGTTGGATACCCTGAAGGAGAAGGGTCTTCCGGGCGAAACTGCAGGAAAGATAGAAGGTGTTGCCAAGAAAGAACTCGTCCAGGTCAAGACAGATGAGACACTCTTTAGCTTCGAAGGGAGCGCTGAAGGTTGGGAAATTCCCGACTGGGCATATGATAAGGCCGATTATGTCGGCATGGATGTTTTTATATCAAAGGATTATGCCAAGGATGAGGAGACATCACTTAAGCTTATGGCTGAATTTCCAGGAGGCATATGGACGGGTGCGATAGTAGAAGTTATGGAGGACTTCAACTGGGCTAAATATAGCGAGGTCTTTGCCCATGTGTACCTACCGGAAGGTGCGCCGGCAGACTTGAAGGCCCGTCTTGTAATTACCATCGGGGATGATTGGAAGTTTGTTGAGATGAACCATGATGCGCCCCTTGTGGCCGGAAAGTGGAATAGAGTGCATGCCAGCATTCTTCAGGATAGCCCGGATTGGGACATGACAACATTCGATGAGATGGCCCGCTCCAATGTAAGGAAGCTTGCTGTTAGAGTAGAGTCGAATAAAGAACCACTCTACAACGGCCCCATCTATATAGATGCCGTTGGTGTTGCATACTAGCGCGAAACTATAAGAAAGACGCAATATGACTAAGAAGCCAGGTAATCATAGGCGCAGGACTGCCATCTTTTTATTCGTGGCCGTGTTGCTTTTGTCAGGCGGCCTCTTCCTTTTTGGACGACTCGGTCTTTTCGATGTCATTAAAGGGTTGCATTTGGGCCGCGGTGTGGGCGCTCCGGAATGGCAGAGGGGCATGGCATACGTGAGTTGGGATAAGGATGAATTTGCCACCCTTTCATCGGACAGGTCGCTTGAAGCAATGAGGGATATAGGAGTCGATTGGGTAGCTATTACGCCGAGTTTTTACCAGGGGGACTGCAGTTCTACTGAAATATGCCCTGTAGAGAGCACCCCATCGGATAGCAGTATCGTACATGTTATAAAGAAGGCCCATTCGCTGGGGATAAAAGTGATGCTCAAGCCACATCTTGAGGTGGAAGACACATCGAGCGGAAAATGGCGCGGCGATATAGAATTTTTGGAGGAGAAGGATTGGCAGGACTGGTTTGATAGTTACAACGAGTTTATCCTTCACTACGCAAAGATTGCTGAAGAGAACCGCGTAGAGATGTTCTGCGTGGGTACGGAATTAACGGATTCCGCCATACTCAAGCCCGATATGTGGCGGGAAAAGGTTATAGCGCCTGTGCGACGGGTATATAATGGCCCTCTTACATATGCGGCTAATTGGCGGCGGGAATTTAAGAATATAAGGTTTTGGGACGCGCTCGATTACGCTGGGATAGATGCCTACTTTCCTTTGGTGGATGATATCCTGAGTCCGGATACGGAACGTATAAGGGATGGATGGGCCAGATGGATTGGGGAGATAGACGCATGGCAGGCCAGGATAGATAAGCCTGTCATATTCCCCGAAGTTGGTTACCATTCAGCAGCATGGGCAGCCAGGCGTCCGTGGGAGCACATGGCTCAGGGGATGGTAGATGTCGAGCTGCAGAAAAACCTTTACAAGGTCCTGCTTGAGGAATTTTCAAAGAAGGACTATTTTTACGGCGCATACTGGTGGCTATGGGAGCCTGATCCGGGATCCGGCGGAGAAAAGGACAGGGGATTTACGCCGCAAAACAAGCCGGCTGAAGATATTTTGCGGGAGTGGTATGCAAAACCGTCTCCCAGAAAATCGTCTGATAAAAAATAACGAAAGCAATACTTAGCAGGTAATGGTTTCGCTGCTATTGCGCCCCTAAATTTTCGGGGCGCGCAGTAATCTATAACAGATAATAAAAGGGAAAAATATGAAGATAACCGCAATTTTATTTATAGCGTTGTGTCTATTTAGCTTGGCTCTAAATGCGCAGGCTGAGGAGACCGGTATCGTAGGGCAGGCCTATAGTTTTGAGAACGGGCCCGAAGGGTGGATCGTGCCAAACTGGGCCCTTGAGAAGGTGGATCATGTCTGTCGAGGTATTGCTATATCAGAACATGAAGCAAGCGACGGTAAATATTCTATTGAGATGCTCTCGGATTTTGCAGGCGATAACTGGCAGGGTGTCTATATGGAGCTTGAGATGGATACCGATATGATAGACTGGTCTGACGTGAGCAGCATAAGGGCAGATATGTATATGCCGCCCTTTGGCCCCTATGGCCTCGTAGGTAAATTTATCCTCACCGTGGGAGAAGATTGGAAATGGCATGAGTCAGAGTATGGGATGGTCCTTAAGCCCGGGGAGTGGATAACTCTCAGGGTCGACATGCACTCTACCAGCAATGACTGGGGTGCTGTCGATGTCGGTAGCATGAAGCGTATAATCAAGAAGTTTGGCGTGAGGGTTGAATCAGAGGATACCGCATATACAGGTCCGATATATATAGATAATATTGTCATTGAATAAGGATAAGGCAGGCATCAATTTCTATCTTAGCGATGATTAACCGGGGGAGGAAGCTCGAATGGCTATTAAAAGGACATCACACAGGTTAGGCGACAGGGACAGGCGAAATCTCGACATGATCGAGACAATAAGGCGGAGCAAGACTACGACCAAGACCGACCTATCGAGAGATACCGGATATAATATCGTCACCGTATCAAATTACATAACCACATACATCAAGAAAGGTTTCGTTTATGAGAGGGGGCTCGATAGCTCGACGGGCGGCCGCCGTCCCGAACTAGTTGAGATAAATAAGAAATATGCTTATACAATAGGGATAGATACCGGCGAGGCAGATGTTGAGTCACGCATCATAGGTACGCTTATTGACTTTTCAAACAAGATCGTCTTAAAGATAAAAGACCCAAGGCCCACTGAGAATGTCAGCCAGACCCTTGAGAGGGCCGTTAAGATGGTCGGAAAGATAGTAGAAGAAGCGGCCAAGATGGAGATAAAAGATATCAAAGGGTTAGGCATAGGCATATCGGGTGTTCTCCACGAAGATACCGGCACTGTAAGAAACCACCAGAGCGGCTCGATAGCAGACTACAATCCCGCTATGAACACAATAGAGAATAAGTTTGGATTTCCCGCATATCTGGCAAACGATGCCACCGTGGCTGTCCTGGCAGAGAAGTCCTTCTTCAGGTATGAAGGTATGAGGAATATTATATATATGTATGGTGACCAGGGTTGCGGTCTTATAATAAATGATGAGCTCTATGAAGGTTCAAGCGGATCGGCAGGGGAGATGGTCATATTTGGCACCGGCGGCGTCAATTACAAATACGGCGATTGTGCCTGTAAATTTGTCAGTAACCCCGGTACAGATTTTGGTGTAATGCAGGAGATACAGAATTTGGCCGAAGCCAAATCTGCGGAGCTTGCGTCTTCAGGGATAGTTAAGGCCTTAGGCCCCGACTTAAAGGGGCTGAGCATAGAAAAGATAGCGGAGATAGCCAAGAAGGGTGATGGTCTATGTAAAAAGCTGCTTAAGGGTGCCGGTGAACAGCTTGGCATAAAGGTAGCGTATCTCGTCAACTTGCTCAATCCCGATATGATAATAATAGGCGGGGGGTTTGAGAAGGCAGGAGATGCCTTCATTGGCCCCGTTAAGGAGACGGTAAATACATGGGCTGCAGATGAAGCGGCTAAGACGGTAAGGATCATGCCGTCCCAGGCCGGTGAAGATGTTGTAGCGTTAGGTGCGGCATGTATAGCGATGCGTGAGGTAATCCTGTCGGAATTATAAATTGGTCTTCGAAGAGGCAAGATGTCTAAAAGATATACTTATATAGGAACCATATCCTTTTTATCAGTTGCCATATTGTTTTCATTGGCGATCACCGGCTGTGGTATGAGATTTGGGGAAGATAAGTCGGTCTTGAGGATATGGATGGTAGGTATAGAGAGCGAGGCGAAGACCATAAACGAGGTCGGGAAGATCTTTACTGAGGAATACGGCATCACTGTCAGATGTGATGCGATCTCCTGGGGTGAGGCGCACAGCAAGTATCTCACGTCAATGGCAGGCGAGGTGTCGCCCGACATAGGGTCGATGGGGCTCACATGGGCGACCGAATTCGGAAACCTCGGCGGCATGATAGACTTAAAGAGAGAGTTTCCTAAAGATGTGGCGATGATGAAGAAGGATATATTTCCCGGGCTATGGGAGTCTGCCGCATATAAAGAAAGCGTCTATGGGATACCTTATGATCTATCCGAATATATCCTCTATTATAGAAACGATATCATAAAGCGTCCGCCAAGGACATGGAGTGAGCTCGCGCAGGAGTTGGAAGACCTTAAGGAAAATGATCAGGGCATGCTCTTTGACTGGGGTTCGATGAATTGGATAGGGTATTCTAATTTCCTATGGCAGGCCGGCGGAGACTTCTATGATAAGGAAGGGATGAGGTGTACGCTCGATTCCAAAGAGGCAGCTGAAGGCATGAGGTTCTTTACAGAACTTTACACCAAGTATAAAGTCCCAAAGGCATCGATACCACTTGAGCAGGGTATGAGGACAGGGGATTTTCCCATGGCCATATCCGGCAATTGGAAGATAGTAGGCCTGACGCTTGGAGCCCCTGAAATAGATGGAAAGTGGTCTATAGCCACACTTCCAAAGGGCCCCAGCGGCAAGGGTACGGCATTTGTAGGAGGAAGGGTTCTTGGAATATTCAAAGATTGTAAAAAGAAGGATATTGCCTGGGAATTTATCAAGTTTCTATCAAGGCCTGACGTACAGGTTAAATTGTATGAGGGGGCTGAGAGGGAGCAATGCATGTATTTGCCGCCCAATATGGCTGCCTGGGAGATATTACCCATGGATGTGGAATTTCGTAACGTCTTGAAAGAACAGGCGTTAGATGCAAAAGGCCCCCCATCTGTACTCGGTTGGGATGACTCTACCTGGTTTATAGACCAGGCTATCCAGAGGGTCATTTTAGAGGGATCTGCACCGGAATATGAGCTGAAGAAGGTGGTGGCAAAGGTAGAAAAGAAGATAAAATAACGCCATGTTAGGTTATAAAAAAGTTTATTATGGCTCTTGACAAAATGCACAGTTTATGATATACTTAGGATGTAAACGGGAGGAAGCGCTATCTTGCGTTCTTTTTACGCATTTATTTTTTCCTCCTTTACAAACAAGTTAAATAAGTAACTAAAAAAAGTGGGCAGGTACTGAATGAATATGGGGACATGGGGTCAGACTGCTGCACGAAAAAAGGGGAGGTGAAGAAGATGAAGAAACTCCTAATTGTATTACTGATAGGAGCGGGGATGTTGATATGTCAAAGCGTTGAGGCAGCAGATACGCAGACAGCGACAGTTGCAGCCGATATCACAGATTTTTTGTCGTTGGAGTTGCTCGATCCCTACGTGGGTGTGGGCGATGTGAATGATGACGTCAACTATGGCAGCGCAATCGACTTTGGCACTATTGATGCCGATGTGTTAGATGAGGCCAATGGTTACGGTAATCGTATACCGACCGCGCTTAAGAGAGGCTCAGGATCAGGCAAAAGCGATAACGGTGTTATTGTCAAGTGTAACAACAGCACCGGATTTGCCGTTAGTATGAAGATCTCAGCTAAACATGCGGATGTAAACTATGACGATCTCGTCATAAAGGGGCATGCACCATACAACCGAAATGCTGGTGGTACCGTCGGCGGTACAGTAACTCCGGGTGTGGACACAGAATTCACCAGTACTGCCGTTGATGTGGAGGTATTCAGTTCAGGTGCCGGTGACAATAGCTGTACGCCTCGTGGTATAGCGTTACCATTCGGCTATACGCTCGATCCGACAGGATTACCTACTGCTAATTATACTACTGCTTTTACTATCAGTTTTAGCGTTACAGCTAAACCGTAACTCCTTTTTTATGTGGTCAATAGTATAAAGGACCAACAAGGGGGAATAGGCACTATACTGCATATAGGCAGATATAGGACTTATTCCCTCTTTTTTTAGACAAGACGTTTCTACTTCCAATCGGGAATCTGTCCCAAACGCAATCGGGGATCTGTACCCTTTCCTTTTTGTTTGACATAGCGTCTATTTAATTGTATAATTAACTGAAAATAACCATATAGAAAGCATTATGATAAAAGAAGTCATGATAGATCAAAAGAGACTAGCCTTAACGGTTGCTATTGGGGTAGCCCTATTTTGTATATCCCTGACCCCTGCTTTAGTATATGCACAGAACGAGGCAGAGGATGAGACGAGCGCATCAGTAATAGTCGCGTCTATATTTACCCTCGAAGTCAGCCCTACCTATATCGATTTCGGTTCCATAACCCCGGGTGAGTGGTGCGAGACGGGTACAGGGTCTTACGATAACGAGGCGACCTGTGTCTCAAATAACGGGCGTACCTGGTATCTCAAGGTATCGGCGCAAGGGCCCATGTTGGGTGCCCAGGATGAGATACCTCTAGATAGCCTTAAGTGGTCTATATATAATACGACAGGTGCCGGTTCGGTTGTAGGCGGGTGGAATAGTTTTTCTACCTCCCAGACCCTCTCTTATACCAGCGCCGGTGATGATGATATAGGTAATGAAGTGGATGTCAGGTTCAAATATGCCCTGCAGGCACCGTCAGATACAAAGTCAGGGGCGTATGATACGACCATAAAATATACGATGACGCAATCGATAACGGAGTAATCTATATGAAGATCGCACGAGATCGCTCAGGTCTGTTAAAAAACTTCACCGCTTTAATTGCTATCACATTTCTCTTCTGTTTATGCTCCAATATTTGTGCAGCTGCCACCATATCTGTCAGCAGGGACGATCTCGGGTTTGGCAATATGAGAGGGCCTTCTGAGCCGGTAGAGCTCGAACTGGCCAAGTACGGCAGCTACCACAATGAGATTACATGTACCGGGCCAAGCGGCACTACTTGGTACCTGAAGATATGGCTGCCACATCCGTTATCCTCAGGCGGGTATGAGATTCCTAACTCAAACTTCAAATGGCGGGTGACACAGGTCTCAGGCGATAGCAGCGATGTCGGGACTTATAATGAAGCAAGCTATACGGAATTTAGCAATCAGGAAGTTATTGCATATACCAGCGGCGCTAATGGAAATAGCGGAAATACTGTTACGATCAGGTTTAAATATTATCTATTTGTTCCGGACGGGCAGGTGACAGGTTTTTATGATACACCTGTGCGCTATAAGGTCACAGACCAAAATTAGCATCTATATAAGAGAGGCTATATCGATATGAAGAAGGCTATTATTTTTTTAAGTTTGTTGGTAGCGGTATCTTGTCTATTGTCAGAAATAGCGCATGGATTTCGTATAAATATAGACCCGCCACGCGTTAGCTTATCTGTTGCTCCCGGAAAACAGAAGAGCAGCTATATCACTGTTTCAAACATGGGTTCAGACCAACCGATGTATGTCAGGGCCTATCTGGAAGATGTAGTCTATCTGCCCGATGGCACCAACGAATTTTTACCCATAGGATCTACCCCATGGTCATGCGGGGAGTGGGCTCAGCTTAGGCCTGCGGAGTTTGAAATACCCCCCAACAGGGAGGAGAGCGTAAAGATTACAGTGAAGGTGCCGGAGGGTATCGAAGGCGGCCGTTACGCCGTAGTATTTTTTGAGACAACAGGACCTACGGCTAAGCCAAAAGAAGGCGGTACGGCAAATATAAGCCTGAGGCTTGGGAGTATCTTATCGGTGATCGTCCCGGGCACAGAGGTATATGACGCGAAGTTGATCAATTTTGGTGTGAGCTTAGAAGAGGCGGAGGAGGAAGGTAAGGATATATATAAAGTTTCCTGTACCATCTTCAATCAAGGCAACGTATTGATAAGGCCGAAGGGATCGGTTAAGATAATAGATTCTGCAGAGGTAAAGGTGGCTGAGATATCGGTCAATGCAGACCAATCCGGCATACTTCCCAGGACGAGCCAGAATTTTCTTGTAGATATTGACAGGGAATTGGCAGGGGGCGACTATACAGCCCAGGTTATCATAGATTATGGAGGGGAAGAGCTTATTGCAGGACAGACATCATTCTCGGTAAAAACCAAAGGGCAGTAGGCCTTTTATGTCTTTGGCAGCCAAGCCGCATCTTATAAACGGGAGAGCAGAGAGTTTTTTTCTCATCTCCCTATTTTTATAATAGGAGCACGCGTGAAGCATAAAATATTACTCATAATATCAATCTGTTTTACAATTGCAGCGGTGAATCTCTTTGGGGCTGCATCATCTTTTGCCGGTGATGACCCGTTCTGGAGCTACAAGAGATCGGTCCTTCTCATGGAGGAGGCGCAAGATGCGGAGGCGAAGGACGATATAGACATGGCCCTGACAAACTTCTTGGATGCGGAAAAGTCGCTCGAAGCGCTAAAGGAAGCCTATCCGGATTGGTACAATATCGTTTTGGTAGATATTGCGCTTAAGAAGTGCCAGGCCAGTATAGAAAGATTGAAGGCAGAAGGGGCTGTGATAGTAGTCAAAAAGAAGAGGATTGAGAAAGAGCCAGATTTAATACAGAAAGGTGCGGTACCGGAGGAGATGAAGATAGGGAAGGTGGTTTCACTCGGACCCGGCGCAAAGGAAGAGAGCGTTAAAGAAAGACTAGTTAAGGGATTGCGCGACTTTATAATAAAGGAGAAGGTTGGCATGAAGGATTGGGAAGGCTATAGCATCGATAACGTGACCAAGGTAAGCGTAAATGGCGAATATGTGAGCGAACCCTTTATCATGCGTAAAGATGATGAGGTGTGGGTCTCGCTATTTGAAATTGCCGAGGCGAGCCATTCTCTGGTCTACGGTTCCAGGGAAAATAAATTTCGCGTAAGCAGAGCGGACGGTTCTTATATTCAGCTTGAGCTGGGAAGTGATGCTGTGATAGTCGGCCGCAAGGAGAAGGCCGAACTTCCGGACCCTGTATATCTATACGAAGACAGGATAATGGTATCGAGAGAGTCACTCGATGATATACTGAAATTGGCTTATAGTTGGGAACCGGCTACCTCAACGATAGCTTTAGAAGGAGAAGCCCCGGATATTAGATATACAACTTACACCATACGCAAGCCAAAGGTAGAGATACCCAAGATGCCACTACCCCCAACCGCACCCCGGATTGCCAGGTTGCAGCCTCAGCGCATGCCGGGGAATGTGCGTCCATCAATAGACCTCGATAATTACATAAGTGGTTCATACAGGTACAACTATTTATCCAAAGAGAAGGAGAGGACTATAGGTTTGCGTAGTAGAGGTAAGTTTTTTGATAGAGACCTTAGCTCTAGCTTCAAGTGGAGGGATGAGCAAGAAAATACAGGAAATACCCGACACCTGATAGAGGATGAAAAGTATATAGGCCTATTTAGAAAAGGCGAGCAGATGGAGTTTTTAGATCTCTATGAGTCTATGAGGCCGCTCAGGTCACAATCTGAGAATTTCGAAGGTGTCAAATATTCGAAGGAGTATGATCCTTATAGGGTGAAGGGTTTTTGGGGCCTGACGGACAATACCGTGACAGGCCCATCTTCTGTAGGGGCCGTCAGATACTTCGGCAATATGTTCGGCCTGCGCAATGAGTATTATCATAAGTACTTCGACACAAAGGCAATGGTCGTAACGACCTTTAGCAGGGCAGAGAACCGGGAAAAGTCAGGTACCACCAACTATCCGAAAAGGAACCTCATATTATTCAATGATACGTCCTTGCACCTGACAGACGATACGACCCTCTCCGCCCAGTACGCGGGATGTAATTATGTACCGGACGATTACACCTCCAAGGTCATCCACGATATGAACTGGCGCACGGCATTGGAGGTAAAAAAAAGAAAGTTCCAGCTAAAATCCGATTATGAGTTTGTCGGTACCGACTATGCCAGCTATTCCGATCCATCCTCATACCAGAATTATAAGGGGTGGGGGACATCCGGTCAATATCGGATCAGCGATTGGTTGAGTTTAAACGGAAGTGCTTCACAGTATCAGAATAATGTAGATGACAATAGCGATCAAGCCACACGAGATAGCACTAATTTTGGATTGAGTTCATATATCAGCATGCCGGCTGCGCAGAGCCTCTCAATACGGTGGACCTGGAATGAGAGCGAGACGAACGGGCCATCAGAGGAAGCCTCGGGGTCAATATACAATAATCTCAGTTTCGACTATTCGAAGACATGGACAGATTTTTTGACATTTTATGGCAGCTATGACCATACTATAGATGACCCCATAGGTTCCGGCACCTCCCAGATTAAGGATAGATATACATTTACCTTGCTCAAATACCTGAGGACGCCGCTCAGGGGATCATATCTGAGATTTAAGCAGGATATGGAAAGGACCAAATACGGGACCTCCGGCAACTTTACCAAGAAAGAGTATGATTCTGATCTGGGATTCAGATATGTATTTACCAAAAATCTATCCGTAGTTGGCACAACACGCATATCAGCAGTACAAGAGGAAGCGACAGAAAATAGAGCCAGCTTAAGCGGCGACATAGGGATTAGGCAGGATCTCAGCGAGCGGACCTATGCGAGCCTCACATGGGCTCTCGGTGGTTATAACCTGAAGAACCTCGAGGATGCTACTACAAAGAACTGGACCGTCATCTGTTCTGCTACTCACCGATTTGATGTAGTGAGTGGTTACAATTGGGGTGGAGTAGAAGGTATAGCCTTTCATGACTTTAATGGGGATGGGACCTACAGTGATGGAGAACCCCTCTTAAAGGATGTTCGTGTGGATATATTGGGTCAGGACTCACGCCTGGCCAGGACAGATACGAATGGTTATTTTTTGATAGAGAAGGTAGCACCAAGCACACAGCTATTGAGGGCCGATGCACTTGACTTACCAATAGATATGGCGATCGCTAAAGGTTATAGGGAGCAGAAGGTTGAGATTGAGGCTCGCCAGAATGCATATGTCGAGTTTCCTGTCATACAGCTTGGTGATATTGAGGGGCGTTTCTTCATAGACGAAGATGACGATGGTGTCTTCGATGAGGGTGAAGAGGAGGGTGTTGAGGGTGCGATGATCATAGCCGAGCCCGGATACACATATACACATACAGATGAGAATGGTGCCTTCAAGTTCGAAAATATACCACCCGGGGATCTCACCGTGCGTATAGAGGTTAAAGAGATACCCTCATACTATAGCTTTGCTTCTCCTGAGAGTTGGGATGTGAAATTGATGCAGGGAAGCACTGTGAAGGATGTAAGCTTCTTCCTCCGGCCCAAGGAGATTGAGCTGGAGGTATTCGAATAGGTCCGATTCTTTAGAGCACCTGAACGAAGGTGTAGCGGTAAGCACTATCGTCCGAATCCAATTCCTCGAAATAGACCAATCTTTCAAAACCTGTTCCTGCCCTCATGGCGTAGAGGCTCTTGGTTAATGAAGGGTCTTCCGCGTTCAGGACCGCGCTATCTACCGGATCCGCAGCAACTGCCGATATCGTAAAACTGACATTGACACTTACGGTCTTTGCGCCAAAGGCCCTTTCCTGGAAGCCCACAATAAGCACCCCAAACACCAAGATTGCTACAAATAACCCATAAATCTTCTTCATCGTACTCGCCCCTTTCGGTAGCCCAGCCTCCCGATCTCTCGGGACTGTCGGCTTTGCGTCCCTACATTACTGTAGGTTTGCCATTATCGCTTGAGCAAAAAGCGTTGATTCTCGAATCCGGCCCCTCGCGGCCCCTCCCGCCGCGTAAATCCCCTTGTCAAAAACAAAAATCCCGCTGCCACGATATGTAGAAGCGGGTCAATTTCGACTCTTCTGCATGGCAGCCCAGCCATCTCATTACGAGATCTGTGGTTTTGCGTCCCACCCTCACGGATGGTTTGCCTTTTTCATGATACTTTCAATT
>JABMSB010000020.1 GCA_013202205.1 Candidatus Omnitrophota bacterium | reverse complement strand
TTCTGAAGGTCTTCTCATGAAGGCTCGGACTGCAGGAGGCAACGACGACCCTGTCAAGTTTATGCTCGGCTACGGCCTTTCTTATCAGGCCCTGTCCCGGATCAGAACACATATATTTGTAAGCGGCGGCGAACCTGACTTTGGGAAATTTGGCTGCCCTCTCAACAACCTTTTCCACGTCGACGGTGGCGGATATATTTGTTCCACAATGACAGACGAAGACGCCTATTCTCATAAGTCGATTTAAACCAGTAATTTTGCCGGGTTAATAATATGCTTATCAAAACCTAACTTTTTTGGTTCTATTCCAAGGGCTAAACCTACAAGTTGTGTAAAATAGAGTATTGGCATGTCGAATTTCTTCTTAAGCTTTCTATTTATTTCAGGCTGCCTCAAATCGAGATTCGATTGACATAACGGGCATGCCACCACTATCGCGTCCGCGCCTTCGTCGCGTGCCATCTGCAGTATATCTCCGGATAGTTTCAGGACAATATCTGTCTTGGTAAGGGAAAAACTGGCGCCGCAGCACTCGACCTTGTAAGGCCACTCCACCGTCTTGACGCCGACCGCGCGCATAATATCATCCATCATGTGCGGCTCTTCTACGTCGTCAAGTTTGGTCACCTCGGGGGGCCTGGTCAGAAGGCACCCGTAATAACACGCCACTTTAAAGCCGTCCATCTTTTTGGCGATCTTTTCGGATAGGTTGCTCAGCCCATAGACGTTCACTAAGAGATCGAGAAAATGCCTCACCTTGACTTCGCCTTTATAATCCTGGCCTACAATCTCGTTTACCCCAGCCCTGTGCTCCGGATCCTCCCTCATAATCTTATTCGCTATCTTAAGCCGGCTGAAACAGGCGGCGCAGCATGTAACAACTTCGTAAGAATCCATCTCTTTGGCTAAAAGGAGATTCTTGACCGGAAGCGCCAGGGACAATAGATGCATCGTTATATGGGCCGGCGTGGCGCCGCAGCATATCCAGTCCGGGATCTCCAGAAGCTCTATGCCTAAGGCTTCCGCGACCGCTCTGGTGGAAATATCATATTCCTTTGCGGTCGAATGGAGGGAACATCCCGGGAAGTAGGCGTATCTCATTTAAATCTCTCTATCTTTCCTATAATTTTTCTGGATATATTCAAGAATATCAGTTTCGGGTGCAGGAGTTTATCCCTGCGCGTTCTTCCCAATCTCCCGGATTCCCTGAAGATCTTTTTAATCTCTTTTGAATTCTTAATCCTCGGCGGGAGTATACCAATCTTGCGTTTGAGAAACATCTTCGGGGCAAGGGCCATATCTTTGAAAAATTCTCCGCTTAAGATATTATACATCCCTATAAGGCCCATTTCGTAAAGCCTGCCAAAAAGCTCAATATTTCTTAAGAATATCTTATTAAAAAGTGGTATCTCGGTCTCCTCGATGGGGATGACCCCCTTCTTGTATGCGCAGCGCCTCAGGTAGTCCATGATCTCGGCGACATCGATCTCGCGGGGACATCTGACAGTGCAGGTGAGACAGGAAGCGCATAACCAGATGGTGCGGCTGGAAAGTACCTGCTTCTCCATGCCGAGTTGAATCATCCTTATGATCTGATTTGGGAGATAATCCATCTGGAAGGCTATGGGGCAACCTGCGGAACATTTGCCGCATTGATAGCAATGGCCTATCCTCTCTTTACAGTGGCGCTCAATCGTCGCTTGAAAAGGTGACCTTAGCGTATCATGTGAGATGAACCACTTCACTCTGGGTAGGATTCCTATAGTCTATTAAGTATCAATTGAAGAACTTATATTGTATATATCTTATATATAATATCGGATAATTAAACAAGAGGCGAAAGCCCCAGTCCTTGCAAATAAAAAGACCTATAATGGTCTAGGTCTTTTGTCCTACAGATAAGTCCTTTGAAATCAAGCTATTACGGTTTTTTGCCTAATGCATAGAGGGCAGCTTTTGTGCGTGTATTTACATGGAGGGTCTGGAATATCTTGCTGATATGATTTTTGACTGTCTTCTCCGCGATATCGAGCCTTGCGGCTATCTCCTTATTTGTCCCTCCGAGGGCTATCAGGCGCAACACCTCTTTTTCCCTTTCTGTCAAATCATTATAAAAATTATCTCCGTCGTCTACCTTTCTCTTGTCCAGAAGAGCAAACTCCTTCAATAACTTTGTGGCTATTACCGGCTGGATAAGGGCCTCACCTTTATAGACCATCCGGATCGCCTCTAAGAGTTCATTGATCGAGACATCTTTCAGTAGATATCCCATCGCCCCTGCCTTGATCGCCTCAAAGATATGGGGTTCATCCTCGTGCACGGTGAGAATAATGATCTTCGCGGAGGGAAGGATCTTCTTGATCCGGTGGCTGGCAGTAACTCCGTCCATCTGCGGCATACTGATATCCATCAATATCACATCCGGGCTTGCCTTCTTCACGTCTTTAAGCAGCTCTACTCCGTTACTCGCTTCTCCCACCACCTCGATCTCCTCCTCAATGTCCGGCAGCATCTCTTCCAATTGCAGCAGTTTCTTTATTCCGTCACGAAAGAGCGTGTGGTCATCGCACAAAAATACTCTTATGGTATCTGATGTCATATGGTATTTGTCTCCTTTGAGGCATCTGCCGCAAGAGGTATCTCGACATAAACCGCAGTTCCGCCCTGAAGCGCGGAATCTACCAGGAAACTGCCGCCTAAAGAGCTGGCTCGCTGACGCATGCTTATCAAACCTAACCCGCCGCGGCTTGTAACTCCGGCGGGGGTAGCCCCCGCATCGAAACCCCTGCCATCGTCCTTGACATATATCGCCAACCTGCCATCGCCATCCGCCCTTAGGTTCAACCTAACATTTTTTGCATGGGCATGCTTTCTTATGTTTGTGAGCGCTTCCGCTATTATATAGAAGATCTTCTTCGCCTTATCCGAAGGTATATCATCCATCGGCCCGGAGATATCGAGTTTGACCATGATCTCGTTCCGCGCATGATAATCCTTTATATACCTGTTAAGGTTGTCCAACAAGTTGAATGTAGCATCCTCGGGAGATTTTAAATCGAATATAACGCGGCGCGTGCGATTTAGCACATCTCTCGTACTCTCTTTTAAAATGGCCAATTCTTCAAACCCTTTTTGGGGGTCGATCTCGAAGAACCTCTCGCACAGCTCCAGCCTCTTTATTATATTTGCAAGGTCCTGCGCGCAGCCATCGTGCAAATCTATGGCAATCCTGTTTCGCTCCTCGACGGTATTCAGCTTTTTGATCTGAGAAATCTTCTCCTTAAGACGGGTTGCCATCTCGTTGAAGGTAGAGGCGAGGGCCCCTATTTCGTCATTGGACTTTACATCCGTCTTGGCGTCTAAGTCACCGCTGCCAACCTTCGAGGCGAAATCCTTCAACTTTATAATCTGCCTGGAAAAGAGAAATCCTATCACCAGAAATACCAAAATCCCTATAGCCATCCCCGTAAGTATCACGGCCCCTACATAATAGTTTATCCTTGTAATCTCCGCTATATCCTCTTTGCCTGACTCCATGGAGACGCCCATATGCAGGGTTCCAAGCTGGCCATCCAGTATCGGGATTGCTATGTCATAGATCCTTATGCCGCTGCTTATGAACTCCTCGATCCCGTGCGTGGCCTGGATGTCGACGTTCAAAGAGAGTAGCCCCTTCGGAAAACCCTTGCTGAATGTGTGGGAAAGAACATCTCCATCCATGTCACGAATATATAAATACCGGGCATCTTCCAGCCTTTTTAGATTCTCCCGCAGGAGTATCGAAAGCGCCACCCTGTCGCCAAGGAGAAGCAGGTCTTTCGCCTCACCGGATATATGCCGGGCAATCTCCGCGTCTCTCTTTAATATCTGGGACGTTATCTTCTGCGGCAGGATCTTCGATAGTGGCAGGTATATCGATGCCCCGATGAAGACAAATAGTATGCAGATCCAAAAGATAAGTTTTGAGCGTATGGACCTCATAGTGACGCACCGTCATTTAGGGCAGACCTGAGATCCCTGATCGTGTCGTAGCTGCCATCACTTATATCGGCAAACCTATCGATAAACATACCTCCCAATATCTCCTTGCCTTCATCATCATCGTGCATAGTCAACAATATATCTTTTATCTTTGTCTTCATCTCTTCTTCCATGCCCGGACGAGCCACAACCGGCGGTATTCCATAAGGCTCGGAGACCCTTATTATCCTGGTCTGGAGGGTATCCTCGCAACCGGTCTTATACTTATACTCCCATATAAGGCTATCTACGGCAGCGGCTTCTACTATGCCGTGCGCGACGGCCTTAATCGAATTATCATGGCTATACGTATATAAGGTCTCTTTGAAAAACTCGCGTGGGGTCCGGCCTATCTCGTGCAGCATATAAGAGGGAATCAGCTTGCCGGTGTTCGAAAGGGGATCCATAAAGGCAAATGTCTTGTCTTCTAACTCTTCAAACTTTTCTATGCGGCTATCCTTGGCAACGATTATGTAGGAATAATAGACGGATTTGCCATCCACTACCGGGGCAGCCAGGAGGTTCAGGCCAAATTCATCATGGCCTATTACATAAGGCCCTCCACAGACAAACGCCACGTCTATCGACCCATTCTTTAAGAGGGCGTTTACTTCTGCATAGGTCCTCTTTTCGACAAAATTTACCTCTAAATCCAATTTGCGGCCAAGATAATCTAATAACCTCTTGTAATACGCGTACCCTTCCTCCGGGGTAATCATAGACCCTACACATATCTTTATCTGGGGCTTTGCCGGATTGTCCACCCCTTCTATCTCTATCGTATCCTCAAAATCGAACTCTACCAATTCCTTAGTACTATCGCAGCCTAAAAATGAGAGCCCCAGCAATAGGATCAAAGGAACCGCCAGCAATCTTAGCCTGTACATTAAATATACTCCATTATATATAGGTTATAATATTGTCATATAAGGTGGGATATTATAGCATTAAAGCTATCGGGGCGCAATCGAAAAATCAGGGAATGAAAAGATGTGGGTAATCCCTTGCATCACTTAATGTTATTGAGCAATGGCGTAAGAAGATTGGCGCTGGCGAGGGTCAAAACGGAGAAATCGTGCTGTGGGGCAAATTTGAAGAACATAAAGCTGAATGCCGCTGCCGATACAGCATAGATGTATTGTCCTATCCTTGATCTAGGGGTCGTCTTCGGCTCTATTAACATTACAAAGACGAAAAAGAGGTTTACAAGGAATAGCGAATCGAATATCGGTGCTTTGGCAACCGCATTCTCGAGAGCAAATATAATAAAGAAGGTACTGATAAAGACAAGGGGTATATGAAGACGCTGCATCCTGTAGCATACAAACAGCCCCACTGCCACAATCAGGGGCCAAAAACTCTGGCCCCACCAGGTAGTATAAGCAGAAAAGATAAACATAGTGGACAATAGGCCAAGGTTCGCCGGGTTAAATATATGCCTGCCCTTATAGCGAATCAGGTGTTTTTGTATAATCGCCGCAGAAGAAGCTGCTAAAGGTATATACCACCTTACGCCAGGACTCAATACCATGCCTATGATCATTCCGGTGATAAAAGCGCTTTGCGGAAAAGCGATCTTCCCGTTTTTTTTGTAACCTATAGAAATATCTATAAGCGTAGCCGTTAAAACAGCTATCATCATTTGCGGTAAGGTGGCAGATAAACCATGTTGAAACATGCCGATAACCGCCAGCACTGCGAGAAGGCCCAGCATATATCTCTTCGGATTATACCCAAGCAGATTATTTTTCATCGCTCAAGCACCACGAGTAACCCATGCATCTTGCCGTGTCCCGCGCCGCAGTATACGCTGCAATGGACGTGGAATTCCCCGGCCTCTTCAGCTATAAACTCCGCGACTCCTGTCTTGCCCTTCAGCGTGAGCACATTAACATCGATATCGCTGATACCCAATCCGTGCCGCACGTCGCTGCTGGTTACCTCCAACCTGACCTTCTCGCCTACCTTCACCACTATAGGGTCTGGGTCGAATCCGTATTTAAAGGCGCGCACCTTCACAACCCGGACGCCATCCTGCAACTGCCCCGACAACTCAGACGTAGCTGAAGTCGCTACCTGCGTCTCATGATCTCCATGTTGGTGATCCGGCTTATGAACGCGATCCGCCTGCGAGGCTGAATAGACAGCCACCAAAGCTATAAGTGCTATACCGGCTATAACAATGACTAATCTCTTGGACATATCTCTCACTCCCATTTTACGTTACGATAGAACGAATGGGCAGTTTAGCGTCGTGCCCGGGACAAACTACTACAACCTTCTTTACAATGAGCAATAGGTCGCAGCATATATTTGACCGTGGTTCTCATCTTGCACCTCCTGTCCAGGCTTTCCATCTTTATAAATACTAATGTTTATGTTCGTGCCCTTGATGACCTCCTCCATCCGATGCAGCATCAGACTCCTTAGCTTTCATCATGGGGCAAGCTCCATCCATCTTGCCCATCTTCTTGCATTGCTCCTTTATGTCGATCTCGGCCCCGCACTCAGGGCATTTGATAACATGGCTCTTCGTCCGGAGCTTCGCCATATACTTCTCGGGGTCTGCCTTAAACTTCCCGATACACCCGGGACAACAAAATCCAACGGTCTTGCCCTCGTGTACCGCAGTGTACGGCGTATCCTTATCGACCTTGCCGCCCATGACCGGACAGGTGCCGTTTATAACACCGGTCTCTTCGGCAAAAGCGATACCAGAATATGCAAATGCCACAAACGTGAACACGACTATCGACATCAATATAATCTTGCGCATATCTTCACCTCCTTTTTATCTTATTTTTTTCCTAAGTTGTGCTTCTTTAATCCAACAATATAAGACAGGTACCAAGATCAGGTTTGACAATGTTGCGGTGACAAGACCTCCCACCGTAGGCGAAGCCATTGGCTTCATGATCTCAGAACCGGTACCGGTCGATAACATTACCGGGAGTAGTGCGATAATCGTGGTCATAGTCGTCATCATGGCGGGCCTTACCCTTAATAAACCACCTTCTATGACAGTATGCCGGATCTCATCTACTGTCTTCGGCACCTTTTCCCGAAAGAGGTTATCTAATGTCGAGAGTAATACCACGGCATTATCTGTGGCTACACCAAATAGCGCTATGAAACCTACCCAGACGGCGGTGGAAAATTTAAATCCCAAGAAGAAGAGCAGTATTATGCCGCCCATAAGCGATACGGGTAAACCCGTGGATAGGATCAGCAAAGAACTAAAATTCTTAAATGCCATATAAAGGAGGATCAATATAACCGCCAGGGCAATTATCAAAGATGGGATAAGTTTCTTTCTCGATTCCATCTCCGACTCAAACTGGCCTGACCAGGAGATAAAATATCCTGACGGGAGCGTCAGCTCACCGCTCTTTATCTTCTTATCCACCGCGGCTTGGGCATCTTTTACAAAATCTATCAGGCCTACCTTATCCTGGTTAACATTGACAAATATTCGCGCATAAGTCAAAGTATTTTCGGAATTGATAACGGCCGGGCCGGGGACTTTATTCAAGGTGGACAACTGCGCCAGAGGAATATGCCCCCCATCCGCGGTGGGGACAAAGATCCTCTTCAGGGCTTCAGGGTTGTCCCTCAATTCCCTCAAATATCTGATCCTTACAGGATATCGTTCTCTCCCCTCAACGGTCGTAGTCAGATTCATACCGCCTATTGCCGTCATGATAATGTGTTGTATGTCTCCTACCTTTACTCCGTATCTGGCAGCCTGCTCCCTGTCTATTTCGATCTCAAAATAAGGCCTGTTAGATATGCGTTCAGCATAGGGGCTCACCGCGCCCTCCACTCCGGCCACGACCTTCTCTATCTGAGTAGCTATATCGACTATTTTGTTCAAATCCGCGCCAAAGACCTTAATACCTACGGGAGTTTGTATCCCTGTAGCCAGCATATCGATCCTGTTCCGTATCGGCTGGGTCATTATGGGGCTTACACCTGGCATTCGCGTCTTCTCCTGGATCTCATTGATTAGTTTCTCTCGCGTCATGCCCTTGCGCCAAAACTTCTTATCCTTAAGGTGTATTATAGTCTCTATCATAATTACAGGCGCAGGATCGGTCGACGTCTCCGCCCTGCCCAGCTTTCCCACGACCCATTCTACTTCGGGAAATTCATTCTTGATGATGATATCCTGTTTGCGCATAACATCCATAACCTGCGTCAATGATGCGCCGGGCAATAGCACAGGCATAAAGAGGAGGTCTCCCTCATTAAGTGGAGGCATAAACTCCTGCTTCATCATGGAGCCCAATAAAAGACCGACGACTACGACCGCTATAGATATGAAGACTACTACCCTCTTGTGCTTCAAGGACCAGTTGATGGCGGGGCGATACCCCTTATATAATATCTGCGCCGTCTTATTCTCCTCGACGGGCCTCAGCCTGCCTCGCAGGAAATAATAACACAAAGTAGGTAGAAGCATAAGGGCGATGATCGCGGCAGCCGCCATGACAAACGTCTTTGTAAATGCCAATGGCGTAAATAACTTGCCTGCCTGTCCGGTGAGGACGAAGATGGGTATAAACCCTATGATCGTCGTCAAAAGTGCGAAGATAACCGGTTTTCCAACTTCCTGGGCGCCGCTGATACAGACATTCAGCCTATCAATGGGCTCAAGCCGCGCAACCCCCAGCTCCTTCATCCTGTCGACTATTCTCCTGTATATATTTTCGACTAATACACAGCCGGAATCGACCATAACTCCGATGGCTATGGCTATGCCGCCTAGTGACATTATGTTAGCATCGACCCCGAACCTGCGCATCAGGATAAAAGCTATCAGGACCCCTATGGGCAGAATGACCGATATTACTATGCTGCCCCAAAAATGTAAGAGAAATACGGCTATTACGAAGACGGTTATTATAATTTCTTGTATCAGGGCAGTCGTCAATGTGTCGATAGATCGCATGATCAAACCCGTACGATCATAGAACGGCACTATCTTTACCCCGGGCGGCAAACCTACAGATAACTCTTCTATCTTTTCCTTAATGCGCTCTATGACCTTGAGCGGATTTTCGCCATAGCGCATAACGATAACACCTCCTGTGGCCTCCTTGCCCTCTTTATCTAAGGCGCCCCTGCGAAATTCCGGGCCGATGGTCACAGTCGCCAAATTTTTTACGTATATAGGCACGCCATCTTTGGCATCTATTACAATATTCTCGATATCACCTGTGCTCTTTATAAAACCTAATCCACGGATAACAAACTCGGCACCCCCCTCTTCAAATACCTTGGCACCCACGTCTATATTAGATTTCTGGACCGCGTCTATAATCTGATGGATCTTAATGCCGTGCGCCAGTAACTTGTTCGGATCTATATCTATCTGGTACTGCTTGACGTATCCTCCCACAGAAGCAACTTCCGCAACACCGTCAACAGATGTCAATTGATATCGTATATACCAATCCTGTATTGAACGAAGCTCCGCCAGGTCATACCCTTCACCCTCTACGGTATACCAGAATATCTGCCCCAGGGCTGTCGCGTCCGGCCCCAGCGTAACAGAGACGTCTTTCGGGATCTCCTTCCTTGCAAAATCGAGCCTCTCCAAAACCCTTGTCCTGGCCCAATAGAAGTCGGTCCCATCTTTGAATATCATACTTACCAGGCCAAAACCAAAAGCCGAGGTGGAGCGCACCACCTTCACCCCGGGAGTCCCCATTAGCCCTGTGGTCAAAGGATAGATGACCTGGTCCTCAACATCTTTAGGGCTTCTGCCCGGCCAATCCGCATAAACGATTACCTGCAGCTCTCCTATGTCCGGGATAGCGTCTATGGGCGTCTCCTTCATCGATGAAAAACCCCAAACGACAATAAGGGCTAAGGTCGCTATGACCAAGAACCTGTTCTTAAGGCATATCTCGATTATCTTATTTATCATGGTTTTTCAACCCCGATCAATGTTGATGCAGCTGCTGCGCTGCCGGCGCCTTCTCCTCGGCGCCCAATGCGCCGCCATATGCCGCTGCCGCTACACCGGTTATTTGACTCTGTGAATCTATAAGAAAATTTGCTTTTATTACGATCAACTCCCCTTCGCTCAAACCCCTCATGACAGGATAGACCTTAGACTCTTTCCCATCTATTTCAGAAGTGGCTTCGGGGCCTATCAACACTATTCTACCTTCATATTCTCCGCTCCCGTTGTCAATCCATACGATCTTGCGCATGCCTGTATCCAAAACAGCATCCTTGGGGATAGCCAGAACCATATGCTCACCTTCGGGGCTCATATACATACTCATCAAAACAACATCCACATACATCTGTGGCTTTAATCTCAAACCCGGATTATCCACCTCGGCCCTGATGGTTACCGAACGTGTCTTAGGGTCGAGGACGGGATTTATCGAAGATATAATACCCTCAAATTCCTCGCCCGGCAGGCTTGAACTGGTGACCTTCATCTTTTCCCCTACCTTTACCCAGCCTAACTCATATTCATAAACATTGGCGTATATCCACATCTTATCCTCGGGCATGATAAAACTCGTCTGGACCTTTTCGGTCTTCTCCAGTTCGCTTATCTGCTCCCGGCTCAAACCCAAAAGGAGCAATTTCCTTTTCGATGATTCGAGGAGCCTCTCGGCCCTTTCCTTTATCTCTGAAATATTCCCCTCTCTTATCTTTTTGAGGGACTTAAGGGCTGATAAAAATTCCTCCTGAGCAATAGCAAGCTGCGGGTCGTAAGCAACCTTGCCGACTGTGCGGATCTCTTTGTAAAGGTGCAGCTTTCTTACGGGTGCTGTCCGAACCCCTGCCAGCTCTGCCTGCCTGCCTCTTATCTTGACCCTGCTTGCGACCCCTTTCAGTTTATCTGCCTCATCTCGCGTAAGTTCCCTGAGCGGCTTGTCGCATACCGGGCAGTCGATCTTCTCTCCCTCAATTACAAATGCATGTTCTCCACAAATGCATCTCGAATCCGGCTCACCCTTATCGCAATAAGGGCATCTGCCTTCTGTATCGACACCACACCCGTAATAGATCTTTTCTGCCCCGGGTTGCTCCTCTTTATATATGGCGGTCAGTTTCATATTGCATATTGGGCAGTTCACATCCTCATTATAATCTTCCGGCAAGATCTTCACGCTTGGATGCATGCCGCAGGTGTAGTAATCAACCTCTTGTTCCTGCGCCATCACTAAAGGCGTGGTACCTGTATTTGTTCCTCCTCCCATAAATATAATTACGGCGAGGGATATAAAAAATATTTTCTTTGCCATTATAAACTCCTTTTTTTGAATTTCCCCGATTATAAATCTTTGCCTACCACTCTTTCAAGATACGCGATAGATTTATGGTAATCCACTATAGATTTGTAGTGCGCGAGCCTGGTCTGAAGAAGTATCCTCTCGGCATCCAGCCAGTTTAAGAAATCGACCTCGCCTGATTCATAACCTGTCCTTGCGGCCTCAAAGGCCTGTTCTGTCTGCGGCACCAATGCTGTCCTGTACAGTGAAACGATATCCTTATATGCTATGATCTTATAATATATATCCTCTACTTCATAAGCTACATTATTCTCGGCGTTCTCGTATCTCTTCTTGCTCGCCTCCAGGGCAGCCTTCTTCTCATTGACTTGGGCTCCCAACTTATCAAACCAGATAGGTATATTTACGGCCACCTTACCCATCCAAGCATCGTCACCATCGTTTGGTTGTGTCGTTTGGCCATCACCTACCTGAATATAATCTACGCCGAAGGTAAAGTCCGGAAAATAGTCCAATTTTGCAAGCGACTTTTCGTACTCAGCCCTCTCAACTTCTAAATCAGCGGCCAATAATTCCTGCCTGGACTCCTGCGCCATTTCATGCAATTGGTCGAGTCGGTATACAAACTCTGCTGTTTCTGTATCGGCAATGGCCATCAGTTTTGTACCCTTAGCGCGGTCAAGAAGGCTATTCATCTTCGCCTGCAAACCCTCTCTTTGATGCCTCAGGATAAATAACCTGTCTATCAATTTTGAAATCTCTACCTGAACTTTTATAACATCCTGTTGAGGCGTCATGTTAGATTCATATCTTCTCTGCGCGACACTCTCCAGGCCTTCAAGTATACTCTTCTCCTCCTCAACTACTCGTATCGCTTTATCCACCCAGAAGATATCATAGTAAACAAATGTTACATTCTTTATGAGTTCACGTTTTGTCGCTTCATATTTTTCCTTCAGCGTCGCTGCGCGCGTGGACTGCGCCTTTCCCTTGAGGGATAACTTGCCAGGGAAGGGAACCTTTAATGAAGCCCCGTACTTATGTTCCTGTGGCCCGACGCGCGTCTCCACATTGTCGCCAAAATATCCATAACTTACCATCGGATCGGGTAATCCTGAAACATATCCTACCTTGTGCTCTGCCGCCTTCCACTCATTGTACACGGCCTGTACCTGGGGGTTATTATTCAACGCCTCATCTATCATTAGATCAAGAGACGCTTCCCCAACCCCTTCTGCCTGCACGCATCCAACGCTGACGATTAAAATGGATAAGACCAAATAGAATATCTTCATGATTATAGGCTCCTTCTGAATTTCTTTATCAGGTCCATTATCTCATCGATCTTCTTAATCTTCTCGCCTTCTGATTTTCCTTTCAGGGCATGCACCACACACCCATCGAGGTGCTTCCTGAAGACCTTATCCTCCACGCTCAGGATGGCTCCCACAATAGAATGGAGCTGCGTAATGACATCTACGCAGTAACGTCCATCCTCGATCATCTTCTGTATCCCACGAATCTGCCCCTCTATCCTCTTTAGAGAAATGAGCTGTTCGTGATGTAATGTCAGCTGTTTCATACCCTTGCCTCCTACAGACAAGTATACCATACCCCCC
>JABMSB010000019.1 GCA_013202205.1 Candidatus Omnitrophota bacterium | reverse complement strand
TACGCCCACATAGACTGCCCGGGCCACGCAGATTACATCAAGAACATGATCACCGGAGCAGCCCAGATGGACGGAGCCATATTAGTCGTATCAGCAGCTGACGGGCCCATGCCCCAGACAAGAGAGCACATCCTCTTAGCGCGCCAGGTCAACGTCCCTGCTATAGTGGTATTCCTAAACAAGTGTGATGCAGTAGATGATAAAGAGCTCCTTGAACTTGTTGAGCTTGAGGTAAGAGAGCTCCTCACCAAGTACAAATACCCAGGGGACAAGATCCCTATAGTAAGAGGAAGCGCACTCGAAGCCGGTAACTGCGCCTGTGGCAAAGATGACTGCCCCAAGTGCAAGCCGATGTTCGATCTGATGAAGGCCGTAGATGACTTCATCCCGGAGCCGAAGCGCGATATAGACAAGCCCTTCCTAATGCCGATAGAAGACGTATTCTCAATCACAGGCCGCGGCACAGTAGGCACAGGCAGGATAGAGCGTGGCCAGGTCAAAGTGGGTGAGAACATAGAGATAGTAGGCATCAGAGATACCAGGAAGACCGTAGTCACCGGAGTAGAGATGTTCCGCAAGATCCTGGATTCAGGCCAGGCCGGTGATAACGTAGGTATACTCCTAAGAGGTACAGAGAAGAACGACCTAGAGCGTGGTATGGTCTTAGCGTTCCCGGGTTCAATTACCCCCCATACAAAGTTCAAGGCAGAGGTCTACATCCTGACAAAAGAAGAGGGCGGCAGGCACACCCCATTCTTTAACGGATACAGGCCACAATTTTACTTCAGAACGACAGACGTCACCGGAGTAGCAAAACTCCCCAAGGACGTAGAGATGGTCATGCCGGGTGATAACATATCACTGGAGATCGAGTTGATCACCCCTATCGCGCTTGAGAAGGAACTCCGCTTTGCCATCAGAGAAGGCGGACATACCGTAGGTGCCGGTGTTGTAGCTGAAGTAATCGAATAGAGGAAGCTATGCCACAAGATATAATAACTTTTGCGTGCGGTGAATGTAAGCGTCGAAACTATAATTCGACGAAGAATAAGAAACAGAATCCCGAAAAGCTTGAGCTGAGCAAGTACTGTAAATTTTGCAGAAAACGCACAAAGCATAAAGAAATAAAATAGAGTAAGGCCATAAAGTTCAAAATACTAGGCCTGTAGCTCTAACGGCTAGAGCAGCGGACTCCAAATCCGCGTGTTGGGGGTTCGAATCCCTCCAGGCCTGCCATTGTATAGACGGTGTAGGTGCTGAAGGATTCGAATCGAGCGAACGCCGACAAAAAACGGATAAAGCAATGATAAAAAGAGTTACAAAATTTGTCAATGAAGTAAAAGTTGAGTTGAAGAAGGTCTCCTGGTCTTCAAAAGAAGAGATGATGGGATCCACGGTTGTGGTACTTGTTTCCGTTGCGATAATGGCCGTGTATATCGGCATTTGGGACTTTATTCTGTCAAAGGTAATAAACATACTAATCAGATAAAAGAAATGTTCTATGGCAAGCGAATGGTACGTAATACATACTCAGACCGGATATGAAGACAGGGTAAAGACGAGCCTTGAAAGCAGGGCCAATACAAGCCCTGTAAAGGACCAGATATTAAAGGTCCTCATACCCACGGAGAAGGTGGCTGAAGTTAGGGCTGGCAAGAAGAAGATATCCCAAAGGAAGTTCTTCCCCGGATATATACTTGTCGAGATGGATCTTACTGATGAGAGCTGGTATCTGGTCAGGAATACGCCCGGCGTTACAGGATTTATAGGTTCAGGACAGCGTCCTATCCCTGTAAGGAGCGAAGAGATCCAGGCTATTCTAACCCAGGCAGAGAGCGCAAAAGAGAGGCCGGTCCCCAAGGTTACATTTGAAAAAGGGGAAGGCATACGTGTTAAGGACGGCCCGTTTACCAATTTCAATGGTACAGTCGAAGACGTAAATCCGCTGAAGGGCAAGCTGAAGGTAATGATAATGATCTTTGGCCGCCCAACACCGGTGGAATTAGAGTATTGGCAGGTAGAAAAACTATAAAGGCGGAGAGGTTTTAGATGGCAAAAAAGGTTAAGGCAGTAATAAAATTATATTGTCCGGCAGGGCAGGCCAATCCAGCGCCCCCTGTAGGCCCGGCGCTTGGACAGCACGGATTACCTATCATGGAGTTCTGCAAACAGTTCAATGGTAGGACAAAAGACCAGGAAGGGCTTCAGCTGCCGGTCGTCATCACAGCTTATGAAGACCGTTCATTCTCCTTTATTATAAAGAGTCCACCTTGTTCAGTTTTGCTTAAGCGTGCCTGCGGTGTAGCTAAAGCGAGCGGGGAACCCAATAAAGAGAAGGTTGGTAAAGTCACAAGGGCGCAGATAAAAGAGATAATAAAGATCAAGGCAAACGACCTAAATGCCAAGGATGAAGCGGGTGCCATGAAGATGGTTGAAGGCACAGCCAGGAGTATGGGCATAGAGGTAGTGGAAGAGTAATATATAGTAGAAGATCACTAATTGAGAGGCGAACAGATGGTCAGAATTTGCAAAAGAAGAAAACAGGCTAATGAATTGGTAGAAGAGTCGAAAACCTATGACCTTAAAGAGGCAATATCGATATTGAAGAAGATGCCTAAGGGTAAATTTGACGAGACTGTGGAGTTGGCCGTTAAGATCAACGTAGACCCAAAGGCATCCAACATGGTCATCAGGGGCACTGTGTCACTTCCTCACGGTACGGGCAAGAAGGTCCGCATAGCAGTCTTCTGTGACGGTGAAGATATCAAGAAAGCTACTGAGGCCGGTGCGAATTTTTCCGGAAGCAAAGAATTGACCGACAAGGTAGCCGGTGGTTGGTGTGATTTCGATGTCGCGATAGCTACACCCAACATGATGAGGGAACTTGGTAAGCTCGGTAAGGTGCTCGGCCCTAGAGGGTTGATGCCAAATCCAAAGGCAGGGACCGTTACCCAAGACATAACAAAGGCTATCAATGAACTTAAGAAGGGTAAGATAGAATTTAAGATGGACAAACAGACTAACATCAATTGTGCCGTGGCGAAGATATCATTCGCTGAAGAGGCTATATGCGAGAATATCAATAGTCTCGTAAAGGCCGTGAAGAGTGCCGGTGCCGGTTTTTCAGCTATCAAAGGCGGCTTGATCAGGTCGGTAAACATCTCGACCACCATGAGCCCCGGCATGAAACTAAATCTATCCGCGTGGAAATAAAAAAGGAAAGCGCTCACGATGTACGAAAATTACGGTCGTAAATGTAAAGAGATTATGGTTGAGGGGATAACCGATCAGCTGAAAGAATCCCCGGATCTATTTGTATCTAAGTTCAGCTCCATACCGGCCAATGAGATGGACCGGCTGCGCAAGAATTTGAGGAAGGCCGGGGCGGGATGTTTTGTAATAAAGAATTCTATCGCGAGAGTAGCGCTGGAGAAGGCAAATCTATCTACTCTAAGCAAGCTTATAGACGGAAGCTGTTTTTTGACTATAAGCGGCAGCGATGTTGCCCTTACCTCAAAGACATTGATAGATTTTTCAAAGACCCATCCCGGTTTAGCTGTAGAGGGAGGGATCGTTAGTGGTAGGTTAGCAGATGCAGGTATGGTCAAGGAGTTAGCTTCATTGCCATCCAGGGAGGTTCTCTTGGCATGGGTAGTTGGTGGGATAAAGAGCCCTATCACGGCGTTCGTCAGTGTATTGACGGCGACTACGCGTAGCCTGCTTTATGCGTTAAAGGGCGTTATTGATAAGAAGGAAAAGAAATAAAAAAGAGCGTAATTAATAAAAAGCGCACAAATAACTAGGGAGGTACAACTGATGGCTGCTGAAGAGAAGAAAGAGAACGCGGAACAGAAGAAGGATATACCCGCCGCGAAGCCGGAAGAGGCTAAGAAGGCAGAAGCGACTCCTAAGGTGGAGCCGGCAAAGGCCGCAGATACCGCATCTGCTACAGAAGCGAAGGAAGAAGAGGCTCCTAAGCTATCTGAAAAGATGCAGGGTATAATGACGAACATAGAGGATATGTCGGTACTTGAGCTCTCAGGCCTGGTGAAGGCGCTTGAGAAACGTTTTGGCGTTTCCGCACAGGCACCCATGATGGCAGCCGGTATGATGCCAGCAGCCGGAGGTGGCGCCGCCGCGGAAGAAGAGAAGACATCATTCTCTGTAGTGCTTGCCGATATCGGGACACAAAAGATCCAGGTTATCAAAGAGCTGCGTGCCGTTACATCCCTTGGCCTGAAAGAGGCAAAGGACCTGGTAGATTCCGCGCCAAAAACTGTTAAGGAAGGTGCAACCAAGGAAGAAGCGCAGCAGATAAAAGAGAAGCTCGAGAAGGTAGGCGCAAAGGTAGAAATAAAGTAAGCCTTAAGATATAAGCCTTAATCTATAGGATTGAGGTTTTGTAGGCTACAGTTTATAGTTTATCCTAAATGCGAGGAATAGACGAATATGATAAAGCGTAAAAGCTTTGCCAAGATTCCCGAATGTTACCAGATGCCGAACTTGCTCGATATTCAGACCAAGTCGTACGAGGAATTTTTGCAGCAGAATGCCCCCAAGACAAGACGCAAGAACTTTGGGCTCGAAAATGCCTTCAGAGAGACGTTCCCTGTAGAGAGCCATAATGGAGAGTTTCGCCTCGATTATGTAAACTACTCCCTTGGCCGCCCAAAGTATGATGAGCATGAATGCCGTCAGCGGGGTATGACGTATAGCTGCCCGCTTAAGATAAAGGTAAGGCTCAGGGCAAAGAAGGAGACTAAGGAGCAGGAGGTGTATCTCTGCGATATCCCGCTCATGACCGAAAGTGGTACCTTTATAGTAAATGGTGATGAAAGAGTGGTAGTCAGCCAACTCCATCGTTCGCCCGGTATATCTTTTGAGGAGACGGTTCACCCGAATGGCAAGCGGCTTCACGCCGCACGCGTTATACCTTACAGGGGCGCCTGGGTGGAGCTCGAGTTCGATATAAATGATATTCTACATGTCTATATAGACCGAAGGCGAAAATTCATATCAACCGTATTTTTGCGCGCTTTAGGATATTCAAAAGATGAAGATATATTGTCGATCTTTTGCGGCACCGAGAAGGTGAAACTTTCCCAGCGCGCGCAGCTAAAAGATATGATAGGTAAGATCTCCGTAAGGGACATTGCCGGCAGGACAGAGGAAGAGCTGCTTGTTCCAAAAAATACGGCTATCCCCAAAGACATGATCGACAGAATCTGGGAAGCCAACGTACGTTCAATCGAAATTTATAAAAATGTTATACCCGAAATATTGAAGACGATCCAACGGGACCACACAAAATCCCAGGAAGAGGCACTCCTCGATATTTATAGAAGGCTTAGGCCCGGAGATCCGCCGACACTGGAGAGCGCCCAGGCGCTATTGACGCGCCTCTTCTTTGACAACAAGAGGTATGACCTTGGCAGGACAGGACGCTTTATCTTAAACAGAAAATTGGGCATGAAGGCCTCTTTAGATACACGCATCCTTACGCCTGAGACGATCCTTACGGCCATCAAGCACCTGATTCGCTTAAAGAACGGAGAGGGGGAGATAGATGATATCGACCACCTTGGCAATCGGCGTGTACGCCTTGTAGGAGAACTTCTCCAGAACCAGATCCGGATAGGGCTCGCGAGGATGGAGCGATCTGCAAGGGAGAGGATGAATATATATGACTTAGAAAATATGATGCCGCACAACCTGATAAACTCAAAGCTGATATCGAGTGTCGTTAAAGATTTCTTCGGCCGTTCGCAGCTTTCGCAGTTCATGGACCAGACCAATCCGCTTGCCGAACTGACGCACAAGCGCAGGTTAAGCGCGCTTGGCCCGGGAGGCCTCAACAGGGAGAGGGCCGGTTTCGAGGTCAGGGACGTGCACTACTCACATTATGGCCGCATATGTCCTATAGAGACACCGGAAGGCCCGAACATAGGCCTTATTGCCAGCCTGTCTACCTATGGAAGGATAAACGAATTCGGGTTCATAGAGACGCCATATAGAAAGGTACAGAACGGGAAGATTACCAGCAGGATAGAGTACCTCTCTGCCGATGTTGAGGATAAACATGTTATCGCACAGGCGAATGCCCCGATGGACCAAAATAATAAATTCAAGGAGAAGGAAGTATTCTGCCGGTATAAGAATGACTTCTTGAGAGTCGAATCCAAGAAGGTGGAGTATATGGATGTGTCGCCGCGCCAGCTTGTCAGTATAGCAGCGAGTATTATACCATTCCTTGAACACGACGATGCCAATAGGGCATTGATGGGGTCTAACATGCAAAGGCAGGCGGTACCACTTCTCTTTACAGAAGCCCCGCTTGTGGGGACCGGCATTGAACGTAGGGCTGCAAGGGATTCGAGCGCTGTGGTGGTGGCTAAGAATAGCGGTGCCGTGACAGCAGTGCAGGCAGATCAGATAACGATAAGCGGCAGGACATACAGGTTAAGAAAGTTCGAAAAGTCCAATGCAGGTACATGCATAAATCAAAGACCGATCGTAAAGTTGGGAGATAAGATTCGAGAAGGCAGCGTTATAGCCGATGGCGCTGGGACTGACAATGGCGAACTTGCGCTCGGAAGAAACGCATTGGTTGCGTTTATGCCATGGCGTGGATATAACTTTGAGGATGCTATCCTGATAAGCGAAAAGGTCGTTAAGGAAGATTTTTATACTTCAGTGCACATAGAAGAGTTTGAGCTTGAGGCCCGGGACACGCGTTTAGGTAATGAAGAAGTTACGCGTGACATACCAAATGTCGGCGAGGATTCCCTGGCAAACCTAGACGAAAGAGGCATAATCCGCATAGGCGCCGAGGTTGGCCCCGGGGATATCCTGGTTGGTAAGGTTACGCCGAAGAGCGAGACTGAGCTTTCTCCGGAAGAAAAATTGTTGAGGGCCATATTTGGAGAGAAGGCAGGGGATGTACGCGACGCCTCCCTGACTGTGCCGCCCGGGATAGAAGGGATAATAGTTGATGTAAGAGTCTTCTCGCGCAAGGAAGCCCGTTCTAAGACGAAAGAGGAGAAGACAAAAGAGATCAAAGAGATAGAGGAGACTCGTAAACACTATCAAAAACAGATCGATTCTATCGCGAAAGAGCGTTCCTTAAAGCTTGCCAAGCTGCTTTTGGGGCAGAAGGTTGAATCGAGCCTGCTCGATGACGATACCGGAGAAGTTCTCATAGCGCGCCACCACACAATAACCAAGAGAGATCTTAAGAAGCTTGAGCGGTGCGATCTTGAAGATGTCAGGTTGGCAGGCAACCCGGATCTCGAAGCCGATATAAAGAGGATTATAAGGATACTCGATGACCAGATCGAGGAGTTGAGCTATGAGGTGGACCGCGAAATAGATAGGATAAAGAGAGGCGATGAGCTGCCGCCGGGGGTTTTGAAGAAGGTGGTCGTCCACGTCGCAAGCAAGAAGAAGCTCTCTGTTGGTGACAAGATGGCCGGACGGCATGGTAATAAAGGTGTCATAGCCAAGATATTGCCTGAGGAAGATATGCCCTTTATGCCGGATGGTACGCCCGTTGAGATAGTGCTCAACCCGCTCGGTGTTCCGTCACGAATGAACGTCGGCCAGTTACTTGAGACCCACCTTGGATGGGCTGCTAAAATATTGGGATTTCATGTTGCAACACCTGTCTTCGATGGCGCCAGCGAACGGGAGATAAAAGAGCAGATGAAGAAAGCCGGTTTACCCGCGAATGGTAAAATAACATTATATGATGGGTTGACCGGGACGCCCTTTGACCAGAAAGTTACGATTGGATACATATATATGATGAAGCTGGCACACCTCGTGGATGACAAGATACACGCCCGCTCGATAGGCCCATATTCACTTGTAACGCAGCAGCCCCTTGGTGGTAAGGCACAATTCGGTGGGCAGCGTTTTGGCGAGATGGAAGTCTGGGCCCTTGAGGCCTACGGAGCTGCTTACACGTTGCAGGAACTCCTTACAGTAAAGAGTGATGATGTGTTGGGAAGAACCAGGATATACGAGGCGATAGTAAAAGGTGAAAATTCATTCAAGCCGGGTATACCGGAATCTTTCAATGTATTGGTTAAAGAGCTCCAGAGTTTGGCACTGGATGTTACCATGGAAAAGATGGCCGAGTCGAATAAACCCACGCCCGTGTCGCTCAGTGAAAACAACGCAGAACAAGAGTAGCTAAAGGAGAGATCCTTAAATGGTAGAAGACGTAAATGTATTTGATGCGATAAGTATAAAGATAGCCTCACCGGAGAAGATCCGTTCCTGGTCCAGGGGTGAAGTGAAGAAGCCGGAGACTATAAATTATCGTACCCTCAAACCCGAAAAAGACGGCCTCTTTTGCGAGAGGATATTCGGCCCTACGCGCGACTGGGAATGCAACTGCGGTAAGTATAAGAGGATAAAACATAAGGGTATTATATGTGATCGCTGTGGTGTTGAAGTGACCCGCTCAAGCGTAAGGCGTGAGAGAATGGGCCATATAGACTTGGCGACGTCAGTTTCCCACATATGGTTCTTTAAGACGATGCCTTCACGCATAGGGAATCTATTAGGTATCAACATCCGCGATTTAGAACGAGTCCTCTATTACGAGGATTACATAGTAATAGATCCGGGCGACACACCGCTTAAGAAGAAAGAGCTCTTAAGCGAGGATAGGTATCGTGAATACAGAGAACGGTTTGGAAATGCTTTCGTGGCGAAGATGGGCGCTGAGGCTACCCTTGACCTGTTCAAGGAGCTCGACATAGATAAGGAGATAGCAAAGGTTAAAAGGCAGCTCAGGGAGTCAAAGGCTGAACAGACATACAAAAAAGGCATCAAGACCTTAAGGATACTCGAAACTTTCAAAGGTTCCGGAAACAAGCCCGAATGGATGGTTTTAAATGTAGTCCCTGTTATACCGCCGGATCTGAGGCCGCTCGTTCCCTTAGAAGGCGGAAGGTTTGCTACGAGTGATTTGAACGACCTCTACAGGCGTGTAATTAACAGAAACAATCGCCTTAAGAAGCTGATAGATTTGAAGGCGCCCGAAATAATAATACGGAACGAGAAGAGGATGCTGCAAGAGGCGGTCGATGCCCTTTTCGATAATGGCAGGCATGGCAGGCCGGTTCTCGGGCCAGGAAACAGGCCCCTTAAGTCTCTCAGCGATATGCTCAAAGGTAAGCAGGGGAGGTTCCGGCAGAACCTGCTGGGTAAGAGGGTAGATTATTCTGGCCGGTCCGTCATCGTAATAGGCCCGGAACTTAAGCTATGGGAGTGCGGGCTTCCGAAGAAGATGGCATTGGAATTATTTGAACCATTTATAATAAAAAAGTTAAAGGAAAAAGGTTTTGTACATACGATAAAGAGCGCTAAGCGTATGGTTGAGAAGGCCAAGCTTGAGGTTTGGGATATATTGGACGAAGTGATTAAAGACCACCCGGTATTGCTAAATAGAGCACCTACACTTCACCGCTTAGGGATACAGGCATTCCAACCGCGTCTTATTGAAGGAAAAGCAATACGCATACATCCGCTTGTCTGTGCGGCATTCAATGCCGATTTCGACGGAGATCAAATGGCCGTACACGTACCACTTTCCGTAGAGGCCCAGATGGAATCGCGTCTTTTGATGCTTGCCACCAACAATATATTTTCTCCGAGTGACGGCAGGCCTATCGTATCGCCGTCGCAGGATATCGTCCTGGGTTTATATTATGTTACAAAAGATAGGGCAGGTGATCCGGGTGAGGGCAAGATATTCTCTGACAAGGATGAAGTTATACTCGCATTCCAGGATGAGCAGATAGGCCTTCATGCCAAGATAAAGGTGAGGATTAAAGGGGCGCTTATCGAGACGACGGTCGGCAGGGTCCTTACGAACGAGGTCTTGCCGGAAGGCAGCGATTTTGTAAATAAGACACTCGATAAGGGCGAAATAGGAAAGGTTATCATAGATTGTTATAAGAGGTTTGGCCACCACAGAACAGTTATTTTGTTAGATGATCTAAAGAAGCTCGGATTTGAACAGGCGACGCTGGCCGGTATTTCGATGTCGATAGATGATCTTAAAATCCCCCCACAGAAGGCCGAGACAATAAAGAAGGGAAAGCAAGATGTGGAAGAGGTCGAAAAGCAATATAAGAGGGGGTTGATAACTGACGGCGAGAGATATAATAAGATCATAGATATTTGGACGCACGCCACCGATACCGTATCAGACTTTATATTCAAACAATTAGACCAGTTCAATCCTGTCTTTATGATGGCTAGTTCTGGTGCGCGGGGTTCCAAGCAGCAGATAAGGCAGCTTTCAGGGATGAGAGGCCTTATGGCGAAACCCTCAGGAGAGATCATAGAGAGCCCGATAACTGCCAATTTCCGCGAAGGATTGGCCGTTTTGGAATACTTTATCTCGACGCACGGCGCGCGCAAAGGTTTGGCCGATACCGCTCTTAAGACCGCGGATTCGGGATACCTGACGAGAAGGTTGGTCGACGTCGCGCAGGACGTGATAATAAATGAGGAGGATTGCGGTACGTTAAACGGCATCCTTATGAGCGCTATTATTGAGGGTGATGAGATAGTTGTCCCCTTGGCTGACAGGATAATAGGAAGGGTTGCGCTCGATAACATAGTCGATGTCATAACAGATACGGAGATAGTGGAAGCCGGACAAGAGATACCTACAGAGAAGGCGAAAAGAATAGAGGAATCCGGAATAGAGAAGATCAGGATTCGCTCAGTTCTGACCTGTGAGTCAAAACGCGGAGTCTGCGCGAAGTGTTATGGCAGGAATCTTGCAACCGGCAAGATAGCAGACCTGGGTGAGGCGGTCGGCGTAATTGCCGCCCAGTCGATAGGTGAGCCGGGTACGCAGCTGACGATGAGAACATTCCACATAGGTGGTACCGCCAGTCGAATAGTAGAACAGTCTTTCAGTAAAGCGCGTAATAAGGGATTGATTAAATACCACAATCTGAAGACGGTAAAGGGAAAGAAGGTCCCCGGTTTTATCGTTCTCAACAGAAATGGCCAGGTTAGCATAAACGATGAATCAGGGAGAGAGCTTGAGAGGCATGTGGTGCCACAGGGTGCCCTGATAAGTGTGCAGGATGGCGAGAGCATCAACAAGGGTGTATCCTTTGTAAAATGGGACCCATACACATCTCCGATTTTGACGGAAACGGACGGAAGGGTTAAGTATGAGGATATTATCGAAGATGTAACGATGCGTAAAGAGCAGGACGCCGCAACAGGCCTAACGAACAGGGTTATCGTAGAGCATAAGGGCGAATATCATCCACAGCTTTTGGTACTCGATTCTAAGGGTGAAGTGGCAGCCATCTACCCGCTTCCGGCCGGCGCGCATATTATGATCGAGGATGACAAGAAGACGGATGCAGGTGATATCCTGGCCAAGACGCCGCGTGTCACAACCAAGACAAAAGATATCACGGGCGGTCTGCCGCGAGTTGCAGAGCTCTTCGAAGCCAGGCGCCCCAAAGATCCCGCTATCATAAGCGAAATAGACGGTATTGTGGAATTCGGCGAGAGCAAAAAAGGCCAGAAGCGAGTTGTGGTTAAGAGCTCCACTGGTATGAAGAAGGAATATTTGATACCTCACGGCAAACACCTGAATGTTTACAGGGGTGATAGAGTTCTTGCCGGACAGCAGCTTATCGACGGCCCGGTCGTGCCGCAGGACATTCTGCGAGTATCGGGTGAGAAGAAGCTGCAGGAGTATCTTGTTGACGAGGTTCAGGAGGTTTATAGATTACAGGGTGTCAAGATCAACGATAAGCATATAGAGATCATTGTGCGGCAGATGCTAAAGAAGGTATGTGTAGAAGATCCGGGGGATACGAGTTTTCTGATTGGCCAGCAGGTTGACAGATCGATGTTTAACGAAGAGAACTCAAAGGTATTAAAAAAGAAGGGCAAGCCGGCAAGCGCGACGCCGTTACTTTTGGGAATAACGAAGGCCAGTCTCAGTACAGAGAGCTTTATTTCAGCGGCCAGTTTCCAGGAGACGACAAGGGTTTTGACTGATGCGGCGGCTTCCGGTAAGCGAGACGAACTTAAGGGTCTCAAAGAGAATGTCATAATGGGCCACCTTATACCTGCCGGTACCGGTTTCGCAGCCCATAGGAATATAGCGATTGTTAAGGCCAAGTCTGAAGAAGTGGCACCAAAGGCGGAGAGTGGTGCATCCGAAAAGAAGGCAAAAAAAGAGGGATCCTCTAAACAAGAAAAGGGATGAGAAGAAATAAAAAAATATGCCGACTATAAGCCAGCTAATACGATTAGGTAGAAAGAAGTTTAAGAAGAAGAGCAAGGCGCCCGCTTTGGAGGGGTCACCGCAAAAAAGAGGAGTTTGTCTGCAGGTCAAGACGCAGACACCGAAGAAGCCGAACTCGGCCCTGCGTAAAGTAGCCAGGATTAGATTGACCGGCGGTACCGAGGTGACGGCGTATATCCCGGGAGAAGGCCATAACCTGCAGGAGCACTCGATCGTGACGGTGCGTGGAGGCCGTGTCAAAGATTTGCCGGGCGTCAGATACCATATCGTGAGGGGTACGTTAGATACTCAGGGTGTAGCCAATAGGCGCAAGAGCAGGTCCAAGTATGGGGCTAAGAGGCCCAAGGAGTAATCAAAGAATTTAGAATATAAGTTAAAGAGGTAAACGATGCGTAGAAGAAGGGCAGAAAAGAGAGTTACACCGCCGGATCCGAAATACCAGAGCACATTGGCACAGGAGCTGATCAACTCGGTTATGAGCAAAGGAAAGAAGTCGACTGCCGAGAGGATAGTCTATAAATGTTTTGACATAATCGCAAAAGAGGCGGGCAAGGAGAATCCCCTGGAGGTCTTCCAGAAGGCCATAGACAACGCGCGTCCGTTACTTGAGGTGAAACCGAGGCGGGTAGGCGGCGCTACATATCAAGTTCCGATCGAAGTCAAGCAAGATAGAGGCGTATCTATAGCAGTCAGGTGGTTGAGGGATTTTGCCAGGCAGAAGAAGGGCAGGCCCATGTACGAAAAACTGGCTACAGAGATTATGAGTGCCTACAAGGGCGAGGGGTCAGCAATAAAGAAGAGAGACGATACACACAAGATGGCAGAGGCCAATAAGGCTTTTGCCCATTACAGGTGGTAAGCATTAAGGGCGATATGACGAATCAGCCAGATCTGAAAAATACGAGAAATATAGGGATAATTGCCCATATAGACGCCGGCAAGACTACTACGACTGAGCGTATCCTCTTCCATACTGGCAGGACGCATAAGATTGGCGATGTAGATGATGGCACGACAGTCATGGACTGGATGGAGCAGGAGCAAGAGAGGGGCATAACAATCACGGCTGCCAGCACGACCTGTTTTTGGAAGGATATGAAGATTAATATAATCGATACGCCCGGACATGTCGATTTTACAGCTGAAGTAGAGCGATCACTCAAGGTGCTCGATGGCGGTATAGTCGTATTCTGTGCGGTAGGCGGTGTTGAACCTCAGAGCGAGACCGTATGGCACCAGGCAGATAAATACGAAGTACCTCGTATAGCGCTTATCAATAAGATGGATCGCACGGGTGCTGATTTCTATGCTGCCCTGCAGCAGATCAGGGAACGCCTTGGCTCAAATGCGCACCCGATCCAGATACCGATTGGGGCTGAGGGTGATTTCAGGGGATATGTTGATCTTGTGCTTATGAAGGCTAAGGTATATGAAGGAGAAGGAAAGGACATAACGATAAAAGAAGTGCCTATACCACAGGAAGTTGCAAAACTGGCTAGCAAATACAGACATGACCTCATAGAGGGTTTAGCAGAGGCTGATGCAGAAGTGATGCATCGCTATATACATGACGGAGGTATATACCCGCATGAATTGAAAGATGCCATAAGGCGCGCCACGATAGCGAATAAATTTTTACCTGTTCTGTGCGGTTCTGCCATGAGGAATATTGCTATAGAACCCCTTTTGGATGCGGCCTATCAATATCTGCCGTCCCCATTGGATATACCGGCGATCAAGGGTACAAACCCTAAATCTCATCAAGCTGAGACGAGAGATCCTTCAAATGGAAAGCTATCGGCTTTGGCGTTTAAGATAACAACAGATCCATATGTAGGCAAGCTTACCTATGTGCGTGTCTATTCCGGCAAACTGGAAGCGGGTACTTACGTATACAATGCAAATAAGGATACAAGGGAGAGACTTGGTAAGATAGTGCGCATGCATGCCGACAAACAAGAGATAAACCAGGAACTTACAGCGGGTGACATTGCCGCCTGCGTAGGCCTTAAAGAGACGAAGACGGGCGATACCTTATGCGATGAAGATAGCCCTATAATAATAGAAGAGATAAGCTTTCCTGAGCCGGTCATATCTATGGCAATAGAGCCGAAGACGACAGCGGACCAGGAGAAGATGGGGATGGCCCTGCATAAGCTTGAGGAAGAGGACCCGACGTTCAGGATATTATATGATAAGGAGACAGGACAAACAATAATATCAGGCATGGGTGAGCTGCACCTCGAGATATTGGTCGATAGGATGTTCAGGGAATTCAATGTCTCCACCACCGTAGGCAAGCCGGAGGTGGCGTACAGAGAAACTATAACAAAGAAGCTGAGCAGCACGGGGAAGTTCATCCAGCAGAGCGGCGGTAGGGGCCAATATGGACATGTTGTGCTTGAAGTCGCACCCGCAGGACGTGGTACAGGGATAGTATTTAATAGTAAGATAGTCGGCGGCGCGATACCTAAAGAATATATCTCATCTATTGAGAAGGGGATTGTAGAGGCCGGTCTTAATGGTGTTTTGGCCAGTTATCCGGTAACGGATGTCGAGGTCAACCTTGTCGATGGTTCATACCATGAAGTAGACTCATCAGACCTGGCATTTAAGATGGCAGGCTCAATTGCTTTTAAGGATGCGCTGAAGAAAGGTAGGCCTGTTTTACTTGAACCTATTATGAAAATAGAGGTTACCGCACCACTGGAGCATTTGGGAGATGTCATAGGCGATCTTAGCTCTAGGCGGGCAAGGGTAGAATCGATGAAGGAAAGAGGCGTCTTAAGGGTTGTATACGGCGTTGTTCCCTTAGGCGAGATGTTCGGGTATGCGACCGCAATTCGCAGCTTGACAAAAGGCAGAGCAAACTATACAATGGAGCCTTCCTTCTACCAGGAAGTGCCAAAAAATATAGCGGAAAAGATTTTAGGGACAGATACAAAGAAATAAGGGCTAAAAGGAGGGTATCATGGCAAAGGAAAAGTTTGAACGGACTAAACCGCATCTTAATATCGGCACCATAGGTCACGTAGATCACGGCAAGACAACACTGACGAGTGCTATAACGATGTGTT